>JANORI010000749.1:0-6935 GCA_031415235.1 Acidobacteriota bacterium
GCTCTCGGACGCCGTCCCTTGGTGGCGACGATCACTCTTTTATACACCGTCACGTACTCCCGCGCGGCGCGGTCCCAGGAAAAGTCGACCTTCATGCCGTTCTGCTGCAGGCGGGCCCAGTCCTTCCGATTGGCAAACGCACGCAGCGCTTCGCTCAGAGCGGCGAGCATGGCGTCGCCCGAGTACTCGGAAAAAAGAAAGCCCGTGCCCGTCTTCGTGACCGGATTCCACGGCACGACCGAGTCAACGAGCCCACCGGTCGCGCGCACGATGGGCACCGTGCCGTAGCGCAGGCTGTACATCTGGTTCAGCCCACAGGGCTCGTACCGCGACGGCATCAGGAACATGTCGGCGCCGCCTTCGATGAGATGCGCGAGCGGCTCGTCGAAGCCCACGCGCACGCCAAATCGGTCGGGCCGTCGCGCGGCGAGCGTCCGCCACATCTGTTCGTAGCGCCGATCGCCGCTGCCGAGCACGACAAACGCGGGTCCCAGGTCCGCCAGTGCGTCGGCCACCTGCGCAATCAGATCGAAGCCCTTCTGATCGGCCAGCCGCGACACGATGCCCACAAGCGGCCGCGCCATGCCCTGGTCGCCGCCCGGCAGGCCGAACGCGTCGAGGAGTGCGGCCTTCGCCGCAGCCTTGCCGCCGAGGGTCTTGGCGGTGAACGGCTGCGGCAGATGCACATCGCGTGCAGGATTCCAGGCGTCTACGTCGATGCCGTTCAGTATGCCGGTAAGTACGTCGCGCCGGGCCCGCATCACGCCGTCGAACCCAAAGCCGTACTCCGGACGCTGAATCTCCTCCGCATACGTGGGGCTCACGGTGGTGACCGCATCGGCGAAATTGACGCCGGCCTTCAACAGGCTCATGTGGTCCCAGAACTCCAGACCGCCTACCGTGAAGAGATCCCAGCCGAGCCCCAGACGCGGCAGCCACGACTTATCGGCCGTGCCCTGGTACGCGAGGTTGTGAATCGTGAAGACCGACGGCGTGCCTGCCAGCGCGGGGTGCCGCGAGAAATGCTGGCGCAGATACGCCGGCGCCAGACCCGCTTGCCAGTCGTGCCCGTGCACCACGCTCACCGGCGCACCCTCGCCGGCCGCCCACTCCAGCGCGGCGATGACCAGGAACGCGAAGCGCAACGGGTTGTCGGTGAAATCGACCTGGCCGGCGTTGTAGAGCCCGGCGCGGTGATAGAGCGGCGGGCAGTCCACAAACAGCACACGCGCGCCGGGCCCGAGCGGCTCCTCGAACAGTCCGGCCGAGAGCGGCGCGCCAGCGACCGCAATATCGACGTCGGCTCGCCACTGCCCCGCCGAAATACCCAGGTAGCGCGGGGTCACGACCGTGACGTCGTGACCCGCCCGGCCGAGCGCTCTGGGCAGCGCCGACGCGACGTCGGCCAGGCCGCCGGTTTTCGAGAACGGTGCCACCTCAGAGGCAATCATGAGCACACGCAGCGGCGTGGGCCGAGCGGGACGTGCAGCACGACGGGCGCGAGGGGCAGGAGGCACAGCATCCTCCGCCTTGGCCGGGCGGGGGGTAAAAGGTAGTCGGCGAGCCATGCCCTTAACAATACCGGACCTCACGCCGTCCAGACGAGGTCCGACAAAGGTTGGTTGTGTAGAATCACAGCCGTGTCTACTCCCCCCCGCGAGCGCGCGGATGCCCGCGAACTCGCCGCCCTGACCGAGCTGGCCGAGGCCCATCCGGAACTGGCCCCGGCCGTGGCGCTCGAACGCGAGATCCTCGACGGCGAGCGTCGGCTGCAGCGGCGCATCGGCACGCCGTGGGTCGACGTCACGGTCGAGCAGTTGAACGCGCGACTCGCCCAGGGCCACCGGCTGATCGACCTGGACCAGCTCGGAATCGACTGGAGCGAGCTGCGCCTGCGGATTCGACAGGTGGTGGACGTGCTGCGCCGGCACGACGTGCTCGAGGCCGCCGACGCCGCACGGCTCCAGGACGTGGGACGCGACCCCGGCTTGCCTGATCTCGTGCGTCAGTGGTTCGATGCCGTGCCGGGCGCAGGTACGCCAGAAGCCATGGTCGACCCGCTGCTGGCCGATGTGCTCGGACTGGCGGCCCGGCCCTTCCTGGTGCGCGCGGCCGAGGTGCTGCAGCAGCGCGTATCGGTCGACACGTGGACCCATGGCACGTGTCCGATGTGCGGCGCCACGCCGACCTTCGCCATCATTCCGTCGGCCGGGGCGCGCCTGCTGGTGTGCGGCCGGTGCCATTGCCGGTGGGCGTTTGCCCCCCGCACCTGCCACCGGTGCCTCGACACGGAACGCCTCCGGGTGTTCGCTGCGCACGGCGGGCTGTACCAGGTGGCCGCGTGCGAGGCCTGCAAGCGCTATGTGAAGGCGCTCGACGTGCGGCGGGCGGGACGCCCCCTGCTGATGGCACTCGACACGGTCGCGACGCTCGGGTTGGATCGGGCGGTGACCGCCCAGGGCTTCGAGGCCGAGTAGCCGGCCGCTACTGCTGCGGCTGGAGCGGCGCGCCGTCTGGACCGGCCGCGGCCGGGACGTGCGTATTGACCCAGTTGTAGAGGTGCTTCGTCTCGGCAAACCGCGCGGCGTTCGACCGTGCGCCGAGCACGACCACTGCCAACTGCCGTCCGGTCTGCGGCACGCGGATGAGCGTGGCAAGACAGTAGCCCGAGCTGCTGATGAAGCCCGTCTTGCCGCCAAGCACATCGATCTCGCCGGCGCGCACCAGCCGGTTCGTGCTCGACACGTGTACGTTGCGCTTGCCTGGCGTGAAGTCGAACTCCGACTTGCGCATCAGCCCGCCGATGCGGTCATCGGCCGAGGCGTAGGCAATCAGCCGCGCCTGATCGTAGGCCGACGAGATGTTGCCCGACAGCAGGCCCGATGCATCTTCGTAGTGGGTCTGCTGAAGGCCGAGTTCCCGGGCCTTCTCGTTCATGCGGGCGATGAAGCCCTCGGAGCCATAGGGCGACACGCGCGCCAGCACGCGGGCCGCGGCGTTGTCGGAGCCGATGAGCAGCAGGTGCAGCAGTTGATCGACCGAGAGCGTATAGCCGGCGCGCAGATACGTCGTGGACGCGCGCGCCACGTCGGCACGCTCGACCTTCACCAGCATGAACGGGTCGGCCAGCGATTCAAGGAACACGAGCGACGTCATCACCTTGGTGATGCTGGCGATGGACCGCAGTTCCTGCGCATTCTCTTCGAACAGGACCTCGTTGGTCTCTGGGTCGTAGATGATCGCGGCAGCGGCGCGCGGGGCGGGAACTTCCCGGCCGGCGTCGTCGACCTTGTATCGGGGCGTGGCCAGTTCGCGAGCCTCGCGGGCGCGTGCCGCGGCGCGTGCCGCAGCGCGTCCTCGGGACACCGCACGACGCCGCGCCGCCGACGAGGCCGAGGTGGACGTCCGCGGGACGGTCGCGGCCCTGGCTGGCGTGCGGCTGGTCTTGAGTGACGCACGGGCCGTCGATGACTTGGCCGCGCGACGCGGGGCGGCCTGCACGACCGGCGCCGCGGCCGCAAGCACCAGCAGCGCGGCGCACGCCGCACTCCACACGCGAATAGGTCGCAGACTCGCGAATCTCATGACATCAGGAGAAGACTCCCCCGACGCCAGGGGCACACTTCGCGCTAACGAAAGTGTCGGCATTGTAGCAAAGGAACTTTAGCGCGCAAGCTGAATGTGCAGGAAATGTGCAATTCCGTTCGGCGGGTGGCCCGCAGCCCCGGCGGTCGGGCCGCGCGCCTACGGCTGCGCGAGCGCGATCGTGAGCAGCAGCGCGCGCTGGGTGCCCTTCCACGAATCGGTCGAGTCGAACGCCTCGTCGAGCCCGTGCGCGCCCGTGCCGCGGCCGCCCCCATCGATGGTGATGGCCGCAATGCCCAGGCTCTGGGGATAGTTGGCGTCGGTCGATCCTTCGTCCATGGTCACCGGGAAGCCGAGCGCCTTCGTGACGGAAGCCGCCGCCTGCACGATGGCCGACGTGGCTGGGGCGCGGCCGGCGGGACGATTGCCCACCAGGGCCTTGTCCACGCTGAGCGCGCGGCTGCCCCACCGGGCGTTCTCGGCGGCGACCGCGTCATCGACGGCGCGATGGAACTTCGCGTCGAGCGATTGCAGCGACGCGGCGTCGGCCGAGCGCATGTCCACTTCCATCCACGCCTCGAACGGGATCGAGTTCACCGACGTGCCGCCACCGATGCGCCCCACGGTGAAGGTGGTCTTCGGCTCGTTCGGCACCTGGAAGTCGCCAATCGCCGCCATCGCGCGGCCGAGGGCATGAATCGGGTTCACCATGCCGAAGGCGCCGTAGCTGTGGCCGCCCGGTCCCTTGAAGGTCACGCGGTAACGGAGGCTGCCCACCGAGATAGGGGTGATGCCGAGGCCCGTGCCGTCAATCGAGACGAATCGATCGATCTGGCCCTTCATGCCCTCGTTGAAGAGATATTTCACGCCCCGCAGGTCGCCCAGACCTTCCTCGCCGACGTTGCCCACGAACGTGATGGTGCCGGGCGTCTGCACGTTGCCGGCCCTGAGCGCGCGGATCACCGCCAGTTGGACGGCGAGTCCCCGGCAGTCGTCGCCGATGCCAGGACCGCGCGTGATGGTGCCCTCCTGTGTGGTCTTGACGTTGGTGCCTTCGGGGAACACGGTGTCGAGATGCGCCGCCAGCACGAACCGCGGCCGCGTTGCCGCGCCGGGCCGGTCGCCGAGCACGTTGCCGACCTTGTCCAGACGCACGTTTTGCAGCCCCAGTTCCCGGAACTTGCGCGCGTAGAGTTCGGCGCGCTTGGTTTCCTTGAACGGCGGAGCCTCGACCTCACAAATCTCCACCTGCTCGGCCAGGGTGCGGGCCTCGTCGGCGCGCGCCGCCGCCAGCGCGGCCTTGACCGAGACGTCCTGCAGAAGCTTGGCACCGAGGCCGTCGGCCCCTTGCTGAGCTGGGGCCAAACGGGGGACGAAGAGAAACACCAGGACGACGACCAAGACAGTGCGCATACCGGGGGCATTCTATCCGTGAAACCGCGCGCGAAAGCGCGTGTTGCGTGTCGGCCGGCCGGCGCCCTCGGGACAGGCGCCCGTGACTGGTCACCCACCCGGCCGGACCGCCCGGATCCGAAACAACGGATCTCGCTTACACTGGGCCCGGCTGCCGTCAGACTCGCACGTGGCAATTGTCCAATGTTTCGTGGGCGCCATCGCGCGAACGCTTGCGTAGCGCGCGGGCGCTGGTGGCACTTCGTTTGCTCTGCAACCGGTGGTCGCTCAGGAAGCCCGGGGCGGTATCGATCAGGTCCGTGGGGGTTCGGCTTCACGTCGAAGCCGGCCGCGGTTGGAGCCCGGTTCGGAACCGGTGACTCTGGAGGGATGTCCATGAAGTTGAAGACGACAGGTTTTGTCCTGTGTCTGGCAGGGGTGCTCTTCTGTGCACTGCCGGCCGGCGCGCAGGACTTCCGGGGCCGCGTCAACGGCACGGTGACCGACAACACCGGCGCGGTGCTGCCAGGCGTCACCGTGACAGTGTCGAGTCCGGCGCTGATCCAGCCGCAGGTGCAGGTCACAAGCGCCGCCGGCGACTACCGCTTCCTGGCGCTCCCCCCCGGCGTCTACAACCTGAACTTCGAGCTGACCGGCTTCAAGTCAGTGAACCGCGAAGGCATTCGCGTGGTCATCAACCAGACGCTCACGGTCGACATGCAACTGCAAGTCGCCACGCTGCAGGAGACGGTCACCGTCACCGGCGCCTCCCCGGTGGTCGACACGAGCACCTCCACGATGGGCACGTACTTCACCAAAGAACTGCTCACCGAGATTCCGAACGCGCGCGACGTGTGGGCGGCCATGGCCCAGGCGCCGGGCATGCAGATGACCAACTACGACGTCGGCGGCTCGCGCACCGGCAACCAGACCGGCTACCGCACCTACGGGTTCGACGACCAGAACCAGACGCGTCTCGAAGGCATCGACACCACCGAGGGCACCAACGCGAATGCCGGCTACTTCGACTTCGGTAGCTTCGAGGAGTTCTCGGTGGGCGGCGCGGGCGCGGATGCGTCGGCGTTTGCCGGCGGGGCGGTGCTGAGCATCAGCGTGAAGTCGGGCAGCGATAAGCTGTCGGGCAACTGGTACAGCGACTACCAGAACGAGGACATGATCGCCAACAACGTGCCGTCGAATCTGCAGGTGGCCGGCGTGGCCAACGGCACCGACTTCTTCACCCGCGTGCCGCTGCAGCGCGGCAACCAGATCAAGAAGCAGTACGACCTGAACGGCAACGTCGGCTTCCCCCTCTGGCGCGGCAAGGCGTGGGGCTTCTACAGCTACCGGCTGAACGACCAGTACAAGTACACCACGGGCCTGCCGAGCAACATCGAGCAGTCGAAGCTCACGAACCCCTACACGTTCAAGCTCACCTACCAGGTATCGCGCAACAATCAGCTCATCGGATTCCTGAACAAACGCCAGAAGCTGCAGGACAAGCGGGACGTCGGCCTGACCACGCCGCTCTCGGCCGCCAGGTATCAGTCGTCCGAAAACACGCCCATGAAAGCCGAATGGACGAGCGTGCTCGGCAGCCGCGCGTTCCTCGACGTCCTCGTCGGCAACTGGTGGAACTTCTTCCCGCTCCGGCCGCTGCCGGAAGTGGGCCTGTACCCCGAGTTCACGAGTCCCGGCCGTCAGAATCTGGCCAACGGCAACTTCTTCGATGGCGGCCCCAACAGCGCCTACCAGGATCAGAAGCGCTGGAAGCCCCAGGGCTACGTGAGCCTCTCATACTTCAAGGACGGCTGGGCCGGCAGCCACGACTTCAAGGTGGGCTACGACATCAAGCGCGATCGACGCAGCCTCTTCCGCGATCAGCCCTTCGACCTCTTCTACCGCGACAACGGCATCGACGCGAGCGGCAACTGGATCCCGTCGCAGATCGACCTCTA
>JANORI010000750.1:0-9142 GCA_031415235.1 Acidobacteriota bacterium
GCCTTCGCTCTGCGCAATGGCGGCCAGCGCGCCGATCTGGTACAGCACCAGGTCTTCGACTTCCTGGGGCGTGAGCTGCATCTCGCGCCGGCCGAATCCGGCCAGGTCAGGGAAGCCCGGATGCGCGCCCACCGCCACGCCGTGCGCGCGAGCGAGCCGCACGGTCTTGCGCATGACCGCCGGGTCGCCCGCATGGCTCCCGCAGGCCACGTTGGCCGACGTGACGAGCGGCATGAGCTGGGCGTCCTGGCCCATGGTCCAGGCGCCGAACGACTCCCCGAGATCCGCGTTCAGATCGATCCGCATGCGTCCCAGGCTACATGAAGAGGGTGACCAGCATCGCCTTCTGCGCGTGCAGGCGGTTTTCCGCCTGATCGAATACCACCGACGCGGACGACTCGATCACGTCGTCGGTGACTTCCTGGCCGCGGTGCGCCGGGAGGCAGTGCATGAAGATGGCGTCGGCCTTGGCGCGGGCCATGAGCGCCTCGTTCACCTGGTAGCGCGAGAAGGTCTTCCCGCGCTCGGCGTACTCCACTTCCTGGCCCATCGACGTCCACACGTCGGTGTAGACCGCGTCGGCGCCCTTCACGGCCTCGCGGGGATCGATGTACTGCTTCAGCTCGGCACCGCCGACCGCAATACGCTCGGCGGCCGCCGTCACCTCGGGCGACAGCGCGTACCCCTTTGGCGTGGCCACCCGCACGTGCGCGCCAAGCATCAGACCGGCGTGGACGAGAGAGGTGGCCACATTGTTGCCGTCGCCCACATAGGCAATCGCGCGGCCGGCAATCGTGCCCCAGCGTTCGCGCAGCGTCAGCATGTCGGCCAGGGCCTGGCACGGATGCTCCTGGTCCGACAGCGCATTCACGACGCGCAGCGCCGGCGCCGAATCGGTGAAGATGGCCAGCCGTCTCTGGGCGAACGTGCGGATGACCACGGCGTCAATCCAGCGCTCGAGATTGCGCGACACGTCGTGCAGCGGCTCGCGGTCGGCGTGCATGACGTCGGACGGGATGTCGACGATGCTGCCGCCCAGTTCGCCCACGCCAATCGTGAACGTGACGCGTGTGCGCAGCGACGGCTTCTCGAAGAGCAGTCCGATCTGGCGACCGGCCAGCGCCGAGCCGTGCGGACTGATCCGCCGCGCACGGCGGTCGGCCCCGAGCGATGATGCCAGTTCGAGACAGCGTGACAGGTCGTCGGGTGTGAAGTCGAGCAGCGACAGGAAGTGTTTGGCCACGGGGATCTAGGTTCGGTACTCGGCGTTGATTTGCACGTACATCTTCGACAGGTCGCAGGTCCAGACGGTGGCGCTGTGGACGCCGCCGGCGCCCAGATCGATCTCAATGGCCAGATCCGTGCCCTGCAGGTAGGCGGCGGCCTGAGGCGCGCGCTCGTCAAACGGCCGGCCGCCCTCGAAGAGCACCAGGTCGCCGATGCGGATGCGCGCCGTGTCGAGCACGAACCGGGCGCCCGAGCGGCCAGCCGCCGCCACGAGCCGGCCCCAGTTGGGGTCGGCGCCGTGAATCGCCGTCTTCACGAGCAGCGAGTTGGCGACGGCGCGCGCGGCCATCCAGGCGTCGGCGTCGGTGACCGCGCCGGTCGTCGTGATCGACACGAGCTTGGTGGCGCCTTCGCCCCCGCGCACGATGCCGAGAGCAAGCGTCTTGGCGACCGCGCGGAAGCCCTCGACGAGTGCCGCCTCCAGCGTGTCGTCAATGGCCACGCCCGACGCGCCGTTGGCCAGCGCGAACACGCAGTCGTTGGTGGACGGCTCGCCGTCCACCGTGATGGCGTTGAAGGTGAAGCGGCAGGCCTCGAGCAGCACGCGCCGCAGCCGCACGGCATCCACCGCGGCGTCGGTTGTCAGGTACCCGAGCATCGTGGCCATGCGCGGCTCGATCATGCCCGAGCCCTTGGCCATGCCGCCGACGCGGAACGTCCCGCCGCTGGTCACGACCTCAACCGCCGTGGACTTCGGGAACGGGTCGGTCGTCATGATGCCGAGCGCCGCGTCGGCGCCGCCGTCAGCCGACAACGCCGCGGCGGCAGCCGGGATGCCAGCGCGCAGGGCCGCCATCTTCAGGTTCACGCCGATCACGCCGGTGGAGGCCACGAGCACGTCCTGCGGCCTGCCGCCGGTGGCGGCGGCGGCGAGTGCCGCCATCTCGCGCGCGTCGAGCAGACCCTGTGGACCCGTGCACGCATTGGCGCAGCCGCTGTTGGTGATGACGGCGCGCGCGCGCCCGCCAGTGGCGGAAAGATGCTCCTTGGAGACGACCACCGGCGCGGCCTGCGCCAGGTTGGTCGTGAAGACGCCGGCGGCTGTGGCCGGCGCATCGGTGACCAGGAGCGCGAGGTCGTACTTGCCGCTGGCCTTGATGCCGCAGTGCAGGCCCGATGCGCGGAAGCCCTTGGGGGCGGTCACGCCGCCCTGAACGGAGGTGATCGTGGATGTCATGGCCGCCTCAGGAACGCACGTCGGCCGGCAGTCCGGCGAGTACCGCATCAAGCGTGGCCACGGCCTCGTCGATGTCTGCCGTCGACACGATGTAGGGCGGCAGCATGCGCACCACGCGCTCGGCCGTGCGATTCACGAGCAGGCCGCGCGCCATCGCGCCTTCCACAACCGGTGCTGCGTCCCGCGTCAGTTCCAGGCCGCGCATCAGACCCGCGCCTCGTACCTCTGCGATGACCGCGTGCGTGGCGGCCAAGGCGCGCAGCTTCTTCTCGAAGTACGCGCCGGTGTCCACCACGCGAGCCTGAAGCCCCCGGTCCATCAGCTCCTCGAGCACCACGAGGGCCGCGCGCATGGCCAGGAGGTTGCCGCCGTAGGTGGTGCCGTGGTCGCCTGGCAGCACCTGCGCCGCAACGGCTTCCGACACGAGCGCCGCCCCGACGGGCACGCCGCCCCCGAGCGCCTTGCCGACCGTGACGAGGTCGGGCGTCAGGCCGAGCGCCTGAAAGTAGAAGGCCCCCCCGGTGCGGCCGAGCCCGCACTGCACTTCATCGGCGATGAGCAACGCGCCCGTGCGCGCGCAGGCGCGCTCGATCGCCTCGACCATCTGCGGCGGAATGGGGCGCACGCCGCCCTCGCCCTGGATTGGCTCCACGACGATTGCGGCCGTCGACGCCGACACCGCGGACTCGAGCGCGGCGACGTCGGTGGGCGACACGAAGGTCACGCCCGGAATGAGCGGCTCGAAGGGCTCGCGGTAGTGCGGATTCGCGGTCACCGACAGGGCGCCCATCGAGCGGCCCGAGAAGCCGTGCTCGAAGGCGACGTAGTGCGTGCGGCCGCCGACGCCCTGGGTGAACCAGTAGCGGCGCGCGAACTTCAGGCACGCCTCCATGGCTTCGGTGCCGCTGTTGCAGAAGAACGTGCGTTGCAAGCCAGACAGGGTAGCCAGCCGCTCGGCGACCTGCCCCTGCAGCGGATGGAAATAGAGATTCGAGGTGTGCAGCAGGGCCGCGGCCTGCTCGGCTACCGCGCGCGCCAGCCCCGGGTGCCCGTGTCCCAGCACTGACACACCGATGCCCGACAGGAAGTCCAGGTAGCTGCGCCCCTCGCTGTCGACGATGCGCGTGCCCTCGCCCCGCACGAACACGACGGGCAGGCGCTTGTAGGTCTGCAGGACGAAGCGGGCTTCGGTGGCTTGAATGTCTGTGGCAGTACTCACGATCGTCCTCACTTGATCCGCGTCCAGGCGCCGGCCGCCTCACCCATCAATGCCGCCAGCAACGTCGCCGGCACGCGGCCATCCGCGATGCGCACATCGGTCACGCCGCGCCGGGCCGCCGCGCGGCACGCCGCCAGCTTGGCGATCATGCCGGCGCTCACCATGCCCGACGCCACCAAGCGCCGGGCCGCCGCCGCGTCCACGACGGGCAGCGTGGCGCCGTTCCCGTCGAGCACGCCTGCCGTGGCGCCGGCGATCACCAGTCGTCTCGCCGAGAGCCGTGCCGCGACGCTGGCGGCGAGCGTATCCGCGTTCACGTTGAAGAGCCTGCCGGCCGCCGAGGCGCTCACGCTGGCAATCACGGGCACGAAGCCCGCGGCCGTCAGCCGGGTCAGCAGAGCCGGGCGGCCCGTGAGTACCGGCTCGCCCACAAAACCCAAGCTCACCCGCGCGCCCGACGCGGTGGTGAGTGGCGTCGCCTTTCGCACCGGTGCCACGCCGGCATCGGCGCCAGTGAGGCCCACGGCCAGCACGCCGCCCGCGTTCAGGAGCGCGACGAGGCGGGTGTTGAGGGTGCCGGCAAGCACCGCGACGACGACCTCGAGCGTCGCCGCATCGGTGATCCTCAGGCCATCGACCTGTTGCTTCGCGATGCCGGCGCCCGCGAGCGCGCGGTCGATCTCGCGTCCCCCGCCGTGCACGACCACGAGCGGCACGCGCGCGGCGGCCTGGCGCACCACCTTGGCGATGGCTTTCACCCGTGCCGGATCTTCGAGCAACTCGCCGCCAAACTTCAGCACCACGGGACGACCGGTCACAGCAGGCCCGCCCGCTCATCGACGCCGATCAGTAGATTGAAGTTCTGGACGGCCTGTCCGGCCGCGCCCTTGAGCAGGTTGTCGATGACCGACACCAGGATGATCCGGCCGGTGGCCTCATCGACCTTCCAGCCGATGTCGCAGAAGTTGGTGTGCGCCACGTGCTTGATCTCGGGCAACGCGTCGCCCGTGAGTCGCACGAAGGGCGCGTGCGCGTGCGCGCGCTGCAGGGTGTCGGCCACCTGGGCGGCGGTCACGCCCGGTGCGAGCCGCGCATAGATCGTGGACAGGATGCCGCGGTCGAGCGGCACCAGGTGCGGGGTGAAGGTCACCTCGCGTCCGAGTGACTGCGTCATCTCGGCCGTGTGACGGTGGCCGAAGAGAGCGTAGGCCGCCACGCTGCCGTGGTTCTCGCAGAAATGCGTCCGGTCGCTCGGGGCCTTCCCGGCGCCCGACACGCCAGACTTCGCATCGACGATGACGTCCGCCCCGTCCTCGAGCTGTCCGGCCTCAGCCAGCGGCTGCAGGGCCAGGAGCGAGGCCGTGGGATAGCAGCCCGGGCACGAGACGAGCCGAGCCGCGGGAATCTGCGCACCGGTGAACTCGGCCAGTCCGTACACGACGCCCGCGGGCATGGTGGTTGTGGCCGGATACCACCGCGCGCGCGCCGCATCGTCGCGCAGGCGAAACGCGCCCGACAGATCGATCACGCGCCGGCCGGCCGCGAGGAACGTCGCGCCCATCTCGGCGGACGCGGCTTCGGGCAAGGCCAGGAAGACGACCTCGGCGTTGGCGGCGACCGCCTGAGGGTCGAGCGGCACGACCTCGCCGTCCCAGAGCCTCGCCAGACCCGGTAGACGCCGTGGCGTGCTCGTGGCCTGTGACGCGGTTGCCATGGTGAGCGAGGCGTGCGGGTGCCGCGCCAGCAGGCGCACGAGCTCCTGCCCGGCATAGCCGGTGGCGCCTACGATGGCCACGCGGACTCGCGTCGCGTCGAAGGCAGGCGTGGCGGGCGGGACGGCGGTCTCGATCATGATCTTCAGGCCTCGATACATTATTCACGCGTAAGAATAATTATGCAGGCAGACTCGTCACTAGTCAAGAGTTTCTCCGTATTGTAAGTCAATCAGGCTGCATACTGGTATACAGTTGACTGCATAATTATGAAGGCCCGTCGCCAAGCCGCCGTGCTCGACATCGTCAGCCGCGACCCCGTCCGCAGCCAGGAACAGCTCCGCCAGCGCCTGTGTTCGCAAGGGTTCGACGTCACGCAGGCGACGCTGTCGCGCGACATCAAGGATCTGGGGCTCGTGAAGCGCGCCGCCGACGGCGCGTATCAGGTGTCGCCCGACGACGACGGCCTGCGGCCGCCTACCGAGTTGGCGCGGCACGCCCTGCAGCGGGCGCTCAGCGACTATCTGGCGGGGATTCAGCACTCCCAGCAACTGCTCGTGTTGAGGACGGGCGCCGGTGAGGCGCAGCTGCTGGCCCTGGCGATCGACCGCGCCAGGATCACCGAGGTGCTGGGGACGATTGCCGGCGACGACACCGTGCTCGTCGTCTGTCGCGATGCGCGGTCGGCGCGTCATCTGGTCGTGCAGTTCGAAGGGTTCGCCGCGAAGTGAAGCGCCGCACATGGCGGGAGACCCGGACCTGGCTGGCGGTGTCAGGGCGCTAGCCGCGCGGCCGCGGCACAGTGGCCCAGGCACAGAGAATGAAGGAAGATCGCCGAGAAGGCCGGGTCGCCCCCGGATTGACAGGGAGTCGTGATGGCTGGAGCACTCGAAGGCAAGGTCGGTCTCATCGTCGGCGTGGCCAACAAACGGTCGATCGCCTGGGCCATCGCGCAGGCGGCGGCGCGTGAGGGCGCGCAGCTCGTGCTCACCTACCAGGACCGGTTCGCCGAGCACCTCCAGGACCTGGCGGCCACGCTGACCCCGTCGCCCCTGTTGGTGCCCTGCGACGTGCAGGACGACGCGCAGATCGATGCCGTGTTCGCGCGAATCGTGGAGCGCGGCGGGGCGCTGGACTTCGTGGTCCACGGCGCGGCCTTCGCGCCGCGTGACGAGCTGACGAGCCCGTTTGCGAACACCACCCGCGAGGGCTTCCGCGTGGCGCTCGACGTGAGCGCGTACTCGCTGATTGCGTTGGCCCGCGGCGCGCGCCCGCTGATGGATGCGCGCGGCGGCGGGTCGATTGTGGCGCTGACCTTCCTTGGCAGCGACCGCGTCTTTCCAAACTACAACGTGATGGGCGTGGCCAAGGCGGCGCTCGAATCCACCGTGCGTTACCTCGCCGCTGATCTCGGCCCGCAGAACATCCGCGTCAACGCGGTGTCGGCGGGACCGATCAAGACCCTGGCGGCGGTCGGGATCGGCGGCTTCTCGAGCATCCTGAACGTCGTGCGTGAGCGCGCGCCGTTGCGACGTACCGTGGAGACATCGGAAGTGGCCGATGCGTCGGTGTTCCTGCTCGGGCCGGCCGGGCGGGGCGTGACCGGGGAAGTGCTGATGGTCGACGCGGGCTTCCACGCCGTCGGGATGTGACCCGGAGGCGAGCAAGAATACTGCCGCAACAGCGAGGCGAAGCCACCCGCTCGACGCTGTGAGGCGACGCCTCGCCGTCAGCGCTCGACGATGATCCGGGCGCCTGGCACGCCGAGGCCTTCGAGGCTCGCCGTCACCGTGTCGACAAGTCCGGTTGGTCCGCACACGAGGCACCACGCGTCGCTGCCGGGCAGGGCGGCGGCCAGTAGCGCGTCGTCGATGCGGCCCGACCGTCCGGCCAGCTCCGCGGTGCGCTCGTCGCGCGTGACCGTCTTGTGCAGGCGCAGCCGGCCCTGGAGGTGGAGGGCCGCGAACTCGTCGTCGAACGCGAACTCGTCGGGCGTGCGCGCGCTGTAGACGAGCACCATCGGCGCGGCGTCGGCCTGCTCCAGGCGGTCAAGCGCTACCGACCGGAGCGGTGCGATGCCCGTGCCCCCGCCAATGAGCAGCAACGGGGCGTGTCTGGCGCCGGCTGGCACGCCGAAGCTGCCGGCGGGACCCTCGAGAGCCAGCAATTGCCCGGCGACATCCGCGGGGTCGAGTCCGATTTCGCCGAAGGCGCCGTCGGCGGGCACGAGCAGCTCCAGGACGCCCGTCGCGGCCAGCGCCGGCGCGGAGGCGATCGAGTACGCCGCTCGCGTCGCCGAGCCCGCCAGCCCCACCATGGCGGCCTGGCCGGCCTGAAAGGCAAAGGTGGCGCCCTGCAGGTCAAGGCGGAGCACGCGGGTACGAGGCGTCGCCCGCACTACCTCCCGAAGCCGCACCGTGGGCACGACGCGTCTCCCGCTAGAGCACGCCGGTGCGGGCGCGCTCGATGTCGTCTTCGGTGATGTCGGGCGGCAGGATCGGCAGCCGGAGGCCGCTCGTGCGGCGGTCACTCGGCCGGCCGCCGTTGTTGCGCGAGGTCTGCTTGCTCTGCGTCTTGTCGCGGTACATCCTGGCATCGCCCGAGGCGAGCAGCGCCTCGTAGGTCTCTCCATCGTGAGGATACACCGCCACGCCCACGCTGATCGACAGCGTGAGCCGCCGTCCGGGACGTGCTTCGAAGACCGCATCTTCCATGGCGCGCTTCAGTTCGAGCCGCTTGCGCTCGGCCTCGTCCGCGCCGCAGCCCGACAGCACGACGATGAACTCGTCGCCGGCATAGCGGACACAGATGTCGTAGGGGCGCACGCCGCCGCGGAGCACTCTGGCCACTTCGCGCAGCGCGCGGTCGCCGACATGGTGCCCGTGTGTGTCGTTGATCTCCTTGAAGTTGTCGCAGTCCATGACCAGCAGTGCCACTTCCGACTTCAGGCGCTCGGCCCGGGCCAGCTCGCGCTGCAGGTGGATGAACATGAACCGGGTGTTGGGCAGGCTCGTCAGGGCGTCGGTGAGCGAGTCCTCTTGCGTGCGCTCGAACACGCTCGCGTTGTTGATGACGGCCGACGCCTGTTCGCAGACGCGGTCGAGCAGCCGCCGGTGGTCGTCCGTGTATGCCTCTTCGGCTTCCTGGTACACCGCGAGCGTGCCGATGAGCCGGTCGTTGATGACCAGCGGCGACACGATGGCCGAGCGGAGCGAGGTGCTCGTGGGCGCCAGGCCGGCGGCCTCGAAATCGGCGCTGGGGCGCGCGTTGACGAGCGGGCGGCGGTTGCGCGTGACCCAGCCGGTGAGTCCGTGGCCGCTCTTGATCGTCATGCTGCCGATGAGTTCGGAATCCAGGCCCGTCGCGAACCGGCAACGCAGCCAGTCATGTTCTTCGTCGTACAGGAAGAGCGCGCAGGCGGCAAACGGCACGAGGTTGCTCAGCTTCGAGCTGATGAGAGCCATGGTGTCGGCCACGCCCAGGCTCGTGCCCATCGACTGCGCAATCTCGTAGAGCGCGTAGATTTCCTTGTGCGCGAGCGCGATGTCCTCGAACACCGTGCTGCCTTTGCCGAGCTCGTTCTCGAAGCCCACCGCCGGGCGACCTAGCTGCGACGTGGGCTCGAGCGTGAGGCGCCGCGAGGGCGCCTGCTCCAGCCGGTCGGCTTCCGCGGCCAGCAGCGGCAGCTGGGCGAAGAACATCGTCAACACCCGCGGGTCGAGCGCCTTTCCCGCTTCCTGCTCGAGC
>JANORI010000751.1:0-4997 GCA_031415235.1 Acidobacteriota bacterium
CGCGCCCTCAACCGTCGCGTCGTCGTCCGCGTGCTGTCGTAGGAGGTGCGTGCGATTCGCCCCACGCTGAGCCGGGAGTCCCGCCTCGGCTACCGCGCCCGGCCAGAGCCGCCCGCTCGGGCTGGGCGTTTCTACGCCACCACGTCCGCGCCGGCCCGTGGCCAGTGCGGACGACTCGAGCGCCGCCGACCGCCGAGCCTGGGGGAGGCCAACTGGATGGCTGGCCCCCTGGCCTGGCAGGCTCGCGACGCTGGCGCGGCCTCGAGCCAGCGGGTTGCCCCTACGACGACACGCGCACCGTGAGTGGAGCTGTCAGTCGCACCAGCAGGATGGATCCGCGGGGCAGGCGCACGTTCTCACCCGCAGTGCTCAGGACCACAGCCGTGCCGGCGCCGGCGCCGGCGCCCGTCCCAATCGCGGCGCCCTTCTTGCCGCCCACGATCGCACCCACCACGCCGCCGACCGCTCCGGGCACGGCGATCTTCACGGCGTCTCTCTTCTTGGTGCCGCGCGCCTCCCGTCCCCAGGTGCGCGTGGCGATGCGGTAGCTGTCGGCGTCGGACCGCACGTCGGTGAAGCGCAAGGCCAGGTACCCGCGTCCCTTCACCTTGGCCGAGGGCCGCGCGACCGTCACGTGGCCAGTCACGTCGGCATTGCTCGGCAGCACGGTGACGCCGTTCACCACGACGGGATTGACCAGATGAGCCTGCACGCGGTCCTCCGCGCGCGAGGTGTTCGACCCGTGACTGGTCTCGAGCCGTAGACGCAACTGCGTGCCGGCGGGAATGGTGACCTCGCGCTCGGCGCGCGCGGTGGCGGCCGCGGCGGTCACGCCGGCGGTCTGGGTAACAGTGAGGGCCGCCGTGGCGATGAGCGCGGCGGTCAGGGCGAGTCTGGTCCAGCGGTGACTGTGCATTGTGTACTCCACTGCCAATACAGCAAGCGCCGTGCCGACGCGTCGTACCGAGAGAATGACCGGCAAATGTCATTTGTGCTTGCCGCTGGAGCTCGGCTACCCCACCGCCTTGCCACTCTGTGGAAGTGCCTTACACACATCGGAGCCACGCTCGAGGCCTGCGGCGCCACGGGCGGGGTGATCCCCTTGACGGCTGCAGGCGCCCAAGCCGATCGTCTACGGCCCGGCGGGCCGTGCCCACGCAGACTGATCGGCCCACACGACCCGACGAGCCGGCAGACGCAGTGGACGTGCGGAGGGCAGCGCCAGGCCGCGGAACTGCGCGACGGCCGTGACCGTCTTCTCGGCGTCCACGTCCCAGACGTCCACCCCGACGTGCTCACCGTAGCCTCGCGCCAGCCGGGTTGCGAGCGCGTGCGTCGCGCACCCAATCTGGTCGGGGCCGGGTATCGTGCTCAGCACATACGCCGGTAGATGACCAACTTCGCTCTTGCGGACTACGACGTCGCCGGGTTGTACCTGGTCGCTCTTGATCATTGGCCCGTTCCTTGTCGAATACGCTCGCGGCAGCGGCCCCGGCGGAACGGACACCACGCCGCGGTGACCGTCCCGGCGATGAGCGATCGTAGTGGCAACGCAGGTCAGAAGCGGAACGTGACGCCGAGCGTGCCCCGCCAGAAGGCGAGCGCCCCGAAGTCGAAGTCGATGCCGTCACCTGTGTTCGAGTCTTTCACGGCCCGAAAGTAGCGCAGGTCGCCACGCACGCCGACGTTGTCGCGCAGGAAGCCGATCAGGCCCGCGCCGACGTCGATGCCGAGGTGGTTCTCGCTGAGGTCGAACGCGTTCCCGACGCTCGTCGCCCGCGCATGGATCAGGCCGGCACCGCCCGACACGTACGGCCGGAACGGCGCGCCATTCATTGGCGCGGCCAACATCAAATTGACCATCACGGTCGAGACGTTGCCGTCTTCGAGCGCATTCGAATCGGAATCGAAGAAGTTCGGTGTCAGCGCCGCGTCGAGCTCCACGCCGAACACACCGCCTCCGAGCAACGCGGTGCTGAAGCCATAGTTGACTTGCTGCGACGGCGTGTCGGCCCCGAAGGTAATGCCCAGAAACGGCGTGAGCAGCCAGTCGGCCCGCGCCGGCTGGGCCGTGACGAGCAGCACGGTGACGAGCACGGTCGGAAGGACCATCAGACGGTGCGACATGTGACTCTCCAAGAGAAGCGAGGCCGGAGCACGAAACGGGGGCGCCGGTCATGGTGGACGGGACGAACGCGGTGTCGGGAGACGTCAGGCCGGGCCTGGCGACGGCCACGTCCACGAGTCGGTCATGTCTCGTCCTCCATGGGTGAGACAGCGTGACCGAGTCCCGAAGCGACGTCTGTGTCCTTGTGCACACCCCTGGACGGTGTGCCCGAATGAACAGCGTTCGACACCGTGGTCGCACTACTGTCGGCAAGACGATGCATCCGTGTCGTCAGGGGAGGCTCCAGACATGGTCACCATACTGCTCGTCATCGCCGTACTGATGTTGCTCGGGGTGGTTCCCGCCTGGCCGCACAGTCGCAACTGGGGATACGGTCCGAGCGGCGGACTGGGCCTCGTGCTGGTGATCCTGCTCGTGTTAGTGCTCACCGGGCGCTTGTAGCCCCATGGCCACGCGCAGAGGCGTCGTGACCGGGCGCGCGGCACCGCTGGCACGCAGCCCCTGGACTCGCGGGGTCATCGTGACGCTGGTGTTCACGAGCTACCTCCACCGCCCGGTGAATCCGGCTCCGTTTGCGGCCGGCGCAGCGCTCGTCAGCAGGTGACGCGGGGGGTCGACCCACAGGGCGGTGTGCAATGGGCGACAGACGCGCCGCGCCGTCTCACCCTACAGTCGAGAACATGAGGCGACCGCCACTGTGGCGACCGCCGGCGAGAGGCCGGTCCCGTTCAGTGCCGCGCGACGGCGCACTCGACACGGTTCGCCCCGGTTCCTCTCGACCACCGAGGCACACCATGACACGCACGAAGGCGCCCTTGCTGGCGCTGCCTGGCGGTCTGGGCGACGACGTCCTCACGCGACGGAAGAACTGACGATACGGAATGGCGGGTCCGCGCGCGGTCTGCGCGGAACGCCAACAGACTCGATTCATCGGGAGCTCAGTCATGCATCGCGCATCATTTCGTCTCGTCGCCGGCGGCGCCCTGGCGCTGGCGGGTCTCATGGCGCCGCTGCCGGTATCGGCCGGCCAGGACGGCGGCGCCGTCGTCACGCTGGACGTGCGCCGGCTTGGCGGATCGACGGCGTTCAACCGCCGGCCGCTCGTGAACGTGGGCAGCATGAAGCGCATGTCGGATGACCCGCGCCTGGTCGCGAACATCCGCACCGTGCTCGACCAGGCGGGCGTGAACAGCCTGGGCGACGGCGTCGTCGCGGCATTCGCCGGCGCCACGACCGCCTTCGTTGGTGGCGCGTGTGCCGACGCGACGCCGGAGGCCGGCGTCATCGTGGAGTGCGACGTGCAGCCAGGTCAGACCATGCAGTGGATGGCCCATCGCCCGCGAGGCGCCGAGCCTGCGCTGCTGCGCAACATCCGATGGGCGGGCGCCAAGCCGTTCAAGGCGTATCTGTTCCGCGTCACCGAGGGCGATCGCACGTATACATTCGTCGTGCCGAAGATCTGCGGCAACGTGTCGCTGATGCACATGGAAGAGCGCCCCCGCGCCGTCGTCGCAGCCCCGGTGGCATTCGTGTCCCCTCCGCCCCCGGCCCCGCCGGCCGTCGTCGCGCCCATGGCGAAAGCGCCGCCTCCCCCGCCGGCACCGGCCGTCGTGCAGACCGCAGCGCCGATATCGACCCTCGCGGCCGTCAGGTCCACGCCATTCTTCGTCGATGGACTCTACGGCAAGGAGCGCCGGGTGCGACCGATTGACGGCGACCTCGAGGCGGGGCAGTGCTCGCCGCTGGCCGGCGTCAAGCTGGGTATCGCCAAGCGCTTGTCGAACGGCTGGGAGATCGGCGGAGCCGTGGGCGCCGCCATCAGTCTGGTCGCCGGCGACGACAAGGTCCGCGAGAATGCCCTCTTCGTCGAGGTCGAGGTCAACAAGTTCGTCGGCCACGGGTTCTTCCTCGGCGCCGGCCTGTCACTGTGGGACGTCACCCATAGCGACACATTTGCGCCCGCCGCCATGGTGCACCTCGGCCTGCCGGTCGCGCCCAACGCGAGGTTCCCGGTCTACTTCCTGGTCGAAGGGCGGGCCTTCCTCGACTCGCTCGACGACATCGACAACAACTACCAGTTCTGGGGCGGCGTGCGCGTGCGGTTCTAGCGCCCAACGGCGCCACGGTGGCTCGACACCACGATGGAGGCGACATGAAGCGAAGGACCACATTGACTGTATGGACGGGTGCGGTAGCAATTGCCGTGATGTCGGCCGCGTGCAGCGACCGCACCGACCGCGCCGCATCCGCGGCGGCGCGCGACACCGGCACGGCAGCGGCACGAGTCGGCGATGCCGCCAAGGAGGCGGGGCGTGATGTGGCCGAGGCCGCCAAAGACGCGACTCGCACCGCCGGCGAAGCGATTGACAACGGCGCCCGCGCTGCTGATGCCGCCGTCGAGACCATGGACGTGAAGATGGCGCTCGTCGCCGATTCGCGCGTCGATGCCGGCGGAATCAACGTCGACACGGATCACCTGACCAAGACCGTGACGCTCAAAGGCCACGTGCCGACGGCGGCACAGAAGGCGATCGCCGGGCAGATTGCGGTGCTGAAGGCCGAAGGGTATCGCGTGCGCAACGAGTTGACCGTCCGGCAGTAAGGTCGCCGTTTTGTGACGGCTGGCACCGCGTGGAACCGACCCTCGTCTCCGGCAGCGCCTACGGCTACTCAGGCGCCAGGGCGATGCCCAGCAGCTCGAGTTCCGTGGTCCAACCGCTCGCCAGAAACACCGTTCCCGTGGGCCGACTGGCGTGCGTCGTGCCGACGCGGGAGGCGGAGCCCCCCGCGCCGGACAGTCGAGCAGCTACCGGGCCGCCGTCTTCACCGCGGCCTTGCCCTGAATTGCCGCCGCGCGTTCCAGCACCCG
>JANORI010000752.1:0-3018 GCA_031415235.1 Acidobacteriota bacterium
GCCGACTACAACCGCACCAAGGCGGCCGACGCGCCCATGCTCTCGAAGGAGCAGATGCTCGAGCGCCACCTCGTGAAGCACGCGCGCGTGCATCTCAACGCGGGTCAGTCCTACGGCAAGGGCAGCGACCACCACATGCGCATGAACGTCGCCACTTCGCGCAAGACGCTCGAGCTGGCACTCGACAACCTCGCCGGCGCGCTCAGCAAGTCGACGAGCATGTAATTGCACCATCCCCGGGGAGGCGGTTCATTCGCCTCCCCGGGGATTCTCCCCGCCAGGTTCGTTCCCAACCCCCGCACGTCCCCAAATCGACCTAAGTGTCCTGACCTCAACAGGTTGAGGTGCGCCCCTGCGAATCTTCAGCTCCAGCTCTACCGTGAAGTCAGGGCGGGGCCAGCGCAAATGCCAGCGCGGCCCTGACCTTCACGCAGATTTTGCACGTTTTTGGGCCAAAAAATGCACCTGATGGGATATTGCGGCGTGTGACGCCTTCCCAATCGCGGGTAGAATAGGAGTTCAGCTATATGTGGACGGTGCTTACAGTGCTCTCGGGTGTGGCCACGGCAGCAGAGCCGATCGGTCAACACGCGACCGAGGTACCGGAGCTCGCCTCAATGGCGCTCCTGTCGGTCGTGCTCGCTGGCGTGTCCGTGGCGGTGCGTCGCTCGGGCACCAAGAGCAAGTCCGACGATGCATCGCGCACGGCGCGACGCGACATCGACAAGTCGTAGCCGTCCGGTCCGCGCGCGTCACCCGACGCGTTCGATGGTCACCAACTGAATCGTGATGTCCTTGGCGGG
This sequence comes from Acidobacteriota bacterium, assembly GCA_031415235.1. Lineage (GTDB taxonomy): Bacteria > Acidobacteriota > Vicinamibacteria > Vicinamibacterales > UBA2999 > CADEFD01. Next base: position 804 of record JANORI010000752.1, read on the forward strand.
CCGATCCTGCCGCCCGGTCTGCGTCTTCCCAATCGCGCGAATCACCTCGATGCCCTCGGCAACCTCGCCAAACACCGAGTGCTTGTTGTCAAGCCACGGCGTGGGCACCAGCGTAATGAAGAACTGACTGCCGTTGCTGTTGGGGCCGGAGTTGGCCATCGACAGGATGCCTGCCTTGTCGTGCCTCAGCCCGGGCGCGAATTCGTCCTCGAACTGATAACCCGGCCCGCCCATGCCGTTGCCCATCGGGCAGCCGCCCTGAAGCATGAAGTCGGCGATGACGCGGTGGAAGATGAGCCCGTTGTACAGGGGGCGCGACGTCTTGGTGCGCGTGGACGGGTCGGTCCACTCCTTCGTGCCTTCGGCCAGCGCCACGAAGTTGGCCACGGTCTTCGGGGTGTCCTGCTCGAACAGCCTGACTGCGAAATTACCTTCGGTGGTCGTGAAACGTGCGTAGAGTCCTGGTGTCATAGGTTGCGATCATAGCGCGGGTCAGAGACCACGACGCCACGCTACAATCGCCCCGGTGTCATGATGCCCTCGCCCTCACTCCTGTTCGCTGTGGACGTTCATGCCCTGGTGACCGGACGGCACCGCGACCCCTTTCGCGTGCTCGGCCCGCATGAGGCCGGCGTGGGGCTGGTGGTGCGCGCCGTCCGTCCAGGGGCCACCCGCGTGGCCGTGGTACTGCACCCTGGCGGCGCGTCGATTGAGATGGCGCGCGTGCACGACGGCGGCCTCTTCGAGGCCCTCGTCGAGGGCGAGTTGTCGACACTTGACTACCGTCTCCATGTGACCGAGGCGTCGGGGCACGCGCACACGCTTGACGATCCCTACCGCTACGGCCCCATCTTCGGCGCCATCGACGCCCACCTGCTGGCCGAAGGCACGCACTACCGCGCCTACGACGTCCTCGGCGCGCGGCTCGTGTCGCACGGCGGCACGCCCGGCGTGCAGTTTGCGGTCTGGGCGCCCAACGCCGCGCACGTCAGCGTCATTGGTGACTTCAACGGCTGGGATGGGCGCGTGCACGCGATGCGACTGCAGGCGTCGTCGGGCGTCTGGGAGATCTTCCTGCCGGGACTCGAACCCGGGCCACGCTACAAGTTCGAGATCGTGGATGGACGTGGACGCGCCGTACAGAAGTCGGACCCGTACGGCCGCGCGTTCGAGGCCCCGCCCGACACGGCGTCGATCGTCTGGCGCGACAGCTACTCCTGGCAGGACGGCGCATGGATGGCCGCGCGCCGCGAGACGCCGCTCGTGGACGCTCAGCCGATGTCAATTTACGAAGTGCACCTCGGCTCGTGGAAACGCGCCGAGCGCGGCGGACGCGTCATGACCTACCGCGAGATGGCCGCCGAGCTCGTGACCTACGTGCGTGACCTGGGCTTCACGCACATCGAGCTGCTGCCGGTCATGGAGCATCCCTTTACCGGGTCGTGGGGCTATCAGGTGATCGGCTTCTTCGCGCCGACCAGCCGCTTCGGCACCCCCGACGACTTTCGATACTTCGTCGATGCCTGCCATCAGGCGGGCATCGGGGTGCTGCTCGATTGGGTGCCCGGCCACTTCCCGAAGGACGCGCACGGGCTGGCGCGCTTCGACGGGACGGCTCTGTACGAGCATGCCGACCCGCGGCAGGGCGAACACCAGGACTGGGGCACACTCGTCTTCAACTACAGCCGTCACGAGGTGCGGACCTTCCTGCTGAGCAACGCGCTCTTCTGGCTGCGCGAGTTCCATATCGACGGCCTGCGGGTCGATGCCGTGGCCTCGATGCTGTATCTCGACTACTCGCGCGCGGTCGGCCAGTGGGTGCCGAATCAGCACGGCGGCCGCGAGAATCTCGAGGCCGTGGATTTTCTACGCCACCTCACGAGCGTGGTGAGAACCGAGCAGCCGGGCGTGGCCCTGATGGCCGAAGAGTCCACCTCGTGGCCCGGCGTGACGCGCGACGTGCACATCGGCGGCCTGGGCTTCACCCACAAGTGGAACATGGGGTGGATGCACGACATGCTCGACTACTGCGGGCACGACCCGCTCTATCGCAAGTGGCACCACGACAAGATCACGTTCTCGTTGCTCTACGCCTACAGCGAGCGCTTCCTGCTGCCGTTCTCGCACGACGAGGTCGTGCACGGCAAGCGATCGATGCTGGCGAAGATGCCCGGCGACGTGTGGCAGAAGCACGCCACGCTGCGTGCCCTGCTCG
>JANORI010000753.1:0-4329 GCA_031415235.1 Acidobacteriota bacterium
GCTCGGCCCGCGCCCGCACGCTGGTGCGCTGCTCGATGACGTCGAAGGCCGGATGTCCGGTGCGGCGCACGTCGGCAGCGGCCGCGACTCGCGACACGACGGGGCCCGCGAAGCCGCGCTGCAGCTCGAGCCCGGCACGGCGCTCGCCGCCCCAGGTGAGCGGTACCAGCACGCGGCTGTCGTGGCTGAAGAGGTCCGCGAGGGCGGGGTGGAGCCCGTACGTGAAGCCATATCCTTCCTCGTAGCGCAGCACCGGCTGCCACATCAGCCCGGCCGCGACCTGTCTCAGCCAGCCCGGGCGGGGCAGGTCCTGGCTGGCGCCGGTCACCTCCTCGACCAGCAGCATGACCATGATGTCGCTCGGGTCGTCGATGGAACGCGCGAGCCGGCGCACCGCGACCGAAGCAAAGCGTCCGCTGGCCTCGAGGCGTGCCTTCGCCGCGTCCAGGTTCGGGTCACTTGCCGCATCGCCAACCTTCAGGCCGCTGACGCCCAGCACATCGGCGTCGGGCGTGGCGTGGTTGCCGTGCACGCGAATTTCCACGATCGGCGGATCGGCGGGCTGGGTGGCACCAGCGGTCGCGGCCATTGCCACGAGCACCCATGCACCGACCGCAGTCCTCATCGCACCTTCACCGTCAGCGCGCATCCTCGGAGTCGCGATCGTCGAAGAGCCGGGTCGGGTAGTACTCGACGCGGAGCACCTCACGGCCATCGATCTGCTCCTTGCCGGCCAGCGCGTAGCGGCCCGGGTCGAACTTGAACTTCAGGAAGTAGGCCGCCGACACGAACTCGGGCTCGGACTGCTGGCGCAGCACGTCGCCGAGCGCCTCGGGTTCGACGGCGACGGACTCGGTGGTGCCTGCAGCGGCCTGCTTCTCGAGGCGCCGATCGTCGCGGGCCTGCTGCTCCTTCAGCCAGTTCGCTTCATAGCGCCGGCGCTCCGCGTCACCCACGCCCACGCCGTTGGCCGCAACTGGGCTGCGGATGAAGAAGCCGTCCTTCATGCAGGCGAGGCGACCGTATAGACGGCGGCGTGCCGAGGATGGTTCCCAAGGCACAGGGCAAGCCGATCGAAGTGGAGGCGCTGCACGGAGCTGCCGTGCGGCGCGCGCAGGCGCGCGGCGTGTCCACGCCCATCCTGGCCACGTTGTACGCCGCGCTGAAGCCCTGGGAATCGCGTCGGCCCGCCTCAGGCTAGAGCAAGTCGAGCAGCGGGACGTCTTCGGACGTCTCGATGAGCAGGCGGTGGATGCGGCAGCCGCGCGCGTACTCCACCAGCGCCACGTCCGTGGGCATCCGGAAGAGGCCCCTCCAGAACCCGCGCTTGTCCCCGCGCCGCGCCTCTGGTTTCGGCGTGTCGTTGACGGCGTGTGCCCACGCGGCCAAGGGCACCGGCCCCCGCGGACGCCGGGGCGAGGGTGCCGGCGGGCCTGACACCAGGGGTGCGGCGGCCACGGCTGGCGGCTCCACCCTGGTGCGAGGCCTGGCCTTGCGTGGCGCCCGAGCTTTCAGAGCCGGCTCGGTTTCAGTAGCCTGAATCGCGCTCGACACCTCGGCCGCCGGCGACGCCGTGGCGACTCCTGCGGTCACTGTGGTCGAGGACTTGGCGCGGCGGTTGGGCCGCCGCTTGGGCGCGTCAGACGCGGCGAGGTCCTGCGCGGCGGTGGTCGTCGGCGACGGCCTTGCCTCGGCCTTCCGCGGCCTGGCCGCCTTGAGGGCGATCCGGACTGCCCGGGCCGACGACTCCGGCGCGCCCGGGTCCTCCTTCGGCTCCATCACGCCGGCGCGGAGCATCGCTTCTTGGATGGCCAGTCCGACGCCGTCGTTGGGGCGCTCGGGTCGGAACCCACGGCGACGCTCCAGACGCGCCTTCTTGGCCGACTCGCGCAGCACCGGCCGGCCCAGCCTCGCATACAAGGCCTGCATGCCGGCCTTGGCTGGATCGTAGAGGCCCCATTCGTCGGTGGGGGACCCGCGGTCGGGGGACGGAACGCGTTCGTTGGACGGCGGACGTTTCGGCATATGGGAGGAACCTGCTAATCGCAGAGCAATCCGTGTGCCCCGCCTGCATCCCCGCCGAATCAGCACATTTCGCTCCCTTGCATGGCTGACTCGGCGGCGACTGACCCAAAATGATCCGTCTGGTTACAAAACGGAAAGGCGCGTGTTCCGACTCGAGGGACGCAGGCTCGTACAGTCGCGCGCAATCACCTCACCGGCGGTGTGTCGCGTGTGTGGCACATCCATTGCGATCACTCTGGCCACATGGTGGTCTCGTTCCTGGGCACGAAGGGGGGAACCGGTACGACAACGCTTGCGGTGAACTGCGCCGCGGAGCTGCGGCGCGTGACCGGGCTGCCAACGGTCATCGTCGACTTGAAGCCGGGCACGGGTGACGTCGGCTTGTTTCTGGGCGTGCGTTCGAAGTTCACGCTGCTCGATTTGCTCGACCAGCTCGATTGGATCGACCCCGAATCGGTGCCGAACCTGCTCGCGCATCATGCGTGCGGTCTGGACGTACTGCCTGCGGCGGCGGATCTCGGACGCCCGGGCTCGACCGACGCGCCGGATATCGAGCACGCGATCGACACGCTGCGGCGCGGCTACGCCTATGTCGTCATCGACGCGGGCAGCACGCTCAGTCCCTGTGCGGCCGCGGCGTTGAACATGTCCGACGAGGTGCACCTGGTCGCGAATCCAGACGTGCCGTGCCTACGAAACCTGCAACGCCTGCGCGACCTGGTGCGTCTGGCCGGCGTGCCCGAAGATCGCGTGCGCTACGTGCTGAATCGCACATCGGACATGGAAGTGGTGCCGCTTCGCGAGATCGAGGAGGCGCTCGGGCGCCACATCGACCATCGCTTCACGAGCGACTACCGCACGGTGGCCACGGCCCTCAACGCCGGTGTGCCGCTCTCCACGCTCAGACCCGGCGCCCTGCGGGCGGAACTCGACACCTTCGCCCGCGCCATGGTATCGCGCGCGTTGCCGGCGGCGTGACCTCGTCCTAGCCTGGGGCCTTCTCGAATTCCGCGGTGACGACCGTGCTGATGCCGCCGCGAGCCGTGAAGTCACCTACCACGGTCATGCGGCGCGGCTGGCACGCCGCCACCAGGTCGTCGAGGATGCGGTTGGTCGCAGCTTCGTAAAAGATGCCTTGGTTCCGGTAGCTGAGCAGGTAGTACTTCAGCGCCTTTAGTTCCAGGCAGGAGGCGTCTGGCGCATACCGAATCTCGATGGTGCCGAAATCGGGCAGGCCGGTCTTTGGGCACATCGACGTGAACTCGGGGCACGAGATGGCGATCTCGTAGTTGCGCTCGGGCCGCGGGTTGGGAAAGGTCTCGAGTGGTGCCGCAGCTGACATCGCGCGATCTTAGCACCCGCCGCCACGGGCTTTCGGAGGGTGCCAACCTACTCGTGTCCAACCTACTCGTTGACACGTCCCGGCGTGCGCGCTAGCATTCCCCCTGCTTTTACACCGGTTTTTCCGCACCCTCCGTTGCCGCGCGCGGACGTGCGGGCGACGCACCAGAGGCGCGCGGCGGCAACCAGGGGGACGACGACATGGTAGAGGCTCGCAGAATGGGCAAGTCGGAGCTTTTTTCCCACTTCGCCGAGAAGTTCGAATTGAAGCGGACGCAGGTGCGTGAGTTGTTCGACGAGCTCACGGCGCTCTGCGAGAAGGAACTCAAGCGCTCGGGCGAGTTCGTGATGCCCGGCATGGTCAAGCTCGTCGTGCAGAAGCGTAAGGCGCGCATGGGCCGCAATCCCGCGACGGGCGAGCCCATCAAGATTCCGGCCAAGACGGTCGTGAAGGCGCGAATCGTCAAGCAGCTGAAGGACGCGGTCCTTCCGCGCAAGTAGCACACCCACCCCCCGGGCAACACGACGGCGGGGACGAGGGTCCCCGTCGCTTCGCTCGAGCCCGCTCGGCGCTAGGCGCCGCCTCCTCGAATCTTCTTCGCCAGGTCCTTGATCTCGAGCCGGTCGAGTTTGAACTTGAGCGTGCTCAGCGGAATGCCCAGGTAACGGGCCGTCTGGGTGACGTTCCATCGGCTACGCTCGAGGGCGCGAATGATGTAGTTGCGCTCGAAGGTCATGAGCGCGCGGTCGAGCAGGTTGGACACGCCAGCGCCGCGATCGATGTCGGCCACCTGCAATTCGAACGGCAGGTCGCCGTCGGTCACCCAGTCGTGACTGCACGTGGCCACCAGGCGCTCCACCAGATTCTCGAGCTCGCGGATGTTGCCGGGCCACCAGTAGTTCTGCAGCATGACCAAGGTAGAGGCGGCCACGCCCTGGACGTGCTTGCGGAATCGCAGGTTA
>JANORI010000754.1:0-1835 GCA_031415235.1 Acidobacteriota bacterium
GGCCGAGGCACGCCCGGCGCAGGCCCTGGAGCGGCTCCTCGTCGTGCAGAGCCTGCTCACGTCCAAGGGGCTCGTGCTGGTCGAGCTCGAAACGCGTCTGCTGCTGGCCACGGCCGGCCTCGCCACCGGCCATCCGGCGGCGCGCCGCGCCCTCGCCGCCCTCGTCGCCGACGCCGAGTCCCGCGGCGCCGGGTTGATCCGGCAACGCGCGATGCAGCTAGGATCGTAGCGATGGCGGCCGACGAACCGCACGTGACTGGTCTGCTCCTCGCATGGCAGCGGGGGGATGCACGGGCCGCCGACGAGCTCGTGCCGCTCGTCTACGCCCACTTGCGCAGCATCGCCGCCAACCGCCTGCATGCGGAGCGCGGCGGGCATACGCTGCAACCCACGGCCCTCGTGCACGAGGCGTGGCTGCGTCTGATGCGGCAGCACGGCGCCGACTGGCAGAATCGCTCCCAGTTCTTCGCGATCGCTGCGCAGATCATGCGCCGCATCCTGGTCGATCACGCGCGACGCCGTTTAGCCTCCAAGCGCGGTGATGGCGCCGCCATGCTCGATGTCGACGAACTGGCCGACGTGATCGCCAGCCCGATGCCCGACGACCGTCTGATCTCGCTCAATACCGCCTTGGAGCAGCTCTCGACACTCGACGAGCGGCAGGCGCGCGTCGTCGAACTGCGCTTCTTCGGCGGGCTCTCGGTGGAGGAGACGGCCGACATCCTCACCCTCTCGCCCACCACCGTGAAGCGGGAATGGGCCACGGCGCGGGCCTGGCTGTTCCGAGCCGTGCAGGACGGGCCGCCGCCCGGCTGATCCGGGGATTCCGGTCAGCCCGCCCTCGATCACGCGTCGCCGCGGGTCACGGAACCGTGACCGTCACCGGCGCCGACGGCGCGCTGGCGCCGCACGCATTCGTGGCGGCGATGCTCAGGGTGTAGGTGCCAGGCGGCACCGCTCCGGCAACGCTCCGTCCGCTGACCGCGACGCTGCCGACGAACGCGCCCGTGACCGTGAGCAGGTAGCCCGAGGGCGCAGGCCCGCTGGCGGGAAGCCCCCACGACAGGCTGACCGCGTTCACGCCGGTCGTCGCCACGAAGTTCGTGGGTGGCGCTGGGGCGCCGCTGCACGCGCCGGGAAACGTCAGCGTCACGCTGTTCGACGACCCGCTGACGCCAGTGCTGTTGACCGCTCGCAACGACATCGTATAGGTGCCCGCCGGGATGCCGCCCGCGAGCGCGAAGTCCTCCGAAAGCGGCAGGCCAAGCGACCCCACCAAAGACCCGGTCACGTCGAGGATCAGTCCCGTTGGTGTGCCGCCTGCCGCCGTGTTCTTCCACGCCAGCTGCAGCGACGAGCCGTTGACCAGCCCCAGCAGGTTCGTGGGCGCCGACGGCGGCGCAGGCACGTTGACGAAGATCCGGATCTCGTTGGAGGCGACGCTCCGCGCGCCTGAAGCCACCGCGATCATGCGAATGTAGAACGCGCCGGTCGGCGCCGCAAACGTGAAGGTCGTGGCGGTGCTGCCGGTCGGCAGACTCGCCAGCACCTCGCCGGGCGACACGCCGCCCTCGAGCAGGTAGCCCGTGGGCGTGATGCTGTTGTCGGGTGCCGTCCAGGCAATCGTCACCGTGTTGCCGACAATCGACGTGGCGGCCAGGTTGGTAGGCGGGCGAAGCACCGTAGGCGTGGGCACCACCTTGGCCACGAAGGCATCCGTGGAGGCGGCCAGACTCGTCTGGAACGCGCCCGTCGAGGCGGGGAAGTTCGAGGAATTGGTCTCGCCCGCGACGTAGATATTGGCGAAGCTGTCGAGGGCGATGCCATAGCCGCGC
>JANORI010000755.1:0-2543 GCA_031415235.1 Acidobacteriota bacterium
GCCGAGCATGGCAACCCTCACTGCCAGCGAACCCTCATAGGCAGGCCTTCAACGCTCCCAGCACCTTCACGACGTTTTCCTTGGTGCTCGTGGCACCCATCAGGCCGATGCGCCAGACCTTGCCGGCGAGCGGGCCGAGCCCCGCGCCGATTTCCAGGTTGTATTCGTCGAGCAGCTGCCGGCGCACGTTCGCATCGTCGACCCCGGCCGGGATCCGCACGCAGTTCAATTGCGGCAAACGGTGTTTTTCGTCCACGACGAATTCCATGCCGAGCGCGTCGAAGCCGGCGGCGAGCGCGGCGTGGTGCCGGGCGTGACGAGCCCAGGCGTTTTCCAGTCCTTCCTCTTCGAGGATCACCAGCGCTTCGTGCAGGCCGTACAAGGCGTTGACCGGAGCCGTGTGGTGGTAGGCGCGCTGCGCGGTGCCACCCCAGTAGGCCATCACGAGACCCATGTCGAGAAACCAGCTCTGCACCTTGTGCTGGCGCTTCTGGATGACGTCCTGGGCGCGCGAACTGAACGTGACCGGCGAGAGCCCGGGAACGCAGGACAGGCATTTCTGCGTGCCCGAATACATGGCGTCGGCGCCCCAGCCGTCGACGTTCACGTCGATGCCGCTGAGGCCGGTGACCGAATCGACGATCGACAGCAGGCCGTTCAGTCGCGCAAGGCTGCACAAGGTGGCCGCGTCGGAGCGCGCGCCGGTGGAGGTCTCGGCGTGCACGAAGGCCAGCACCGTGGCCTTCGGGTGGGCGCGAATCGCATCTTCCACTTTCTGCGGATCGACGGCAGTTCCCCACTCGTCCTGCACCATCACGGCCGTCGCGCCACAGCGCTCGACGTTTTCCTTCATGCGGCCGCCGAACACGCCGTTCTGCGCCACGATCACGGTGTCGCCGGGCGAGACGAGATTGACGAAGCAGCACTCCATGCCGGCCGAGCCGGGCGCCGACACCGGCATCGTCAAAGCGTTCTTCGTGCGGAAGGCAAACTGCAGCAGGCCCTTGATCTCGTCCATCAAGCCGATGAAGGCGGGATCGAGATGGCCGATGGTCGGGCGCGACAGCGCCTCGAGGATGCGCGGATTGACGTCGGAAGGACCCGGCCCCATCAGGGTCCGGACCGGCGGGTGAAATGATCGGGTCATGAGCGAGGATCCTTGTTTCACCGCAGTATAAACGGCGAAACCGTGCCTGGAGGCTCGACAGGCGTGCTGCCGGGTGTTCAAGATGCACTCTGTACGCCTGTTGGACAGTGCGGTTCAGAGTGGCTGTGATGAGTAATCTGGTAGTCAGCGTCGTGAGGCCTGCCCTTGTCGCTAGCGTGTTCGCTATTGCCAGTTGTGGTGGTGGCGGCGGCGCGAACAACGGCGGTGGGGTGAGTGGCCCGTTCGGCCTCGAGTCACGGCCCGTGAATCTGACCTGCCTCGCGCCGGCCCGGCCGGGTACCGATGCCACGGCTGCCACCGTGGAGGCGTTCCCGACGGCGCCGGCCTTCGACCAGCCAACCAAGATCCTGCAGGCGCCAGGCGATGCCTCGCGCTGGTTCGTGCTGGAGAAGACGGGCCGGATCCGGGTGTTCAGCGCCAGCAATCCGGCCGCCGCAACGACCTGGCTCGACTTCTCGACGCTGGTCAATACCAACTCCGAGGGCGGGATGCTCGGCATGGCCTTTCACCCGGACTACCCGGCGACCCGGGAAGTGTTCGTGTCCTACACCGGCAATCCGGGTGGCCCGATGGTGTCCCGGATTTCGCGGGTGATTCTCGACAATGTAAGCACGCCGGTCGTGACCACCGAGCAGATCCTGCGCACGGTCGATCAGCCCTTCGACAACCACAACGGCGGCGATATCGCCTTCGGCGCCGACGGCTACCTGTACTTCGGACTCGGGGACGGCGGCAGCGGCAACGACCCCTTCGCTTACGCCCAGAACAACACCCGGCTGCTCGGCAAGATGCTCCGGATCGACGTGGCGGACGTGGCGTATCCGAGTCCGGGCTACGTGATCCCCACAGACAATCCCTTTATCGGCAACGCGAAGTGCGGCCCGGCCGCCAATGCGGCCAGCTGTCCCGAGATCTACGCCAGCGGCCTGCGCAACCCGTGGCGCTGGAGTTTCGATCGGCCCACGGGCGACCTGTGGCTCGGCGACGTGGGGCAGGGCAGCCGCGAGGAGATCGACCGCATCGAACGCGGCGGCAACTACGGCTGGGACTGTCGCGAAGGCTTCATCGCTGTTCCGGCGAGTTGCAGCACCGCGGGACTGATCGACCCGGTGACAGACTACCCCCGGAGTGAAGGAACGTCCGTCACCGGTGGCTACGTCTACCACGGCACGGCGATCCCGAACCTGGCGGGCCGCTACGTGTTCGGTGACTTTGGCTCCGGGCGCATCTGGGCGCTTGAGGACGACGGGCAAGGCGGTTACAGCAACGACCTGCTGGTCGATACGCCCTACAACATCAGTGCCTTCGGACTGGGCGAAGATGGCGAGTTGTACTTCACCGATATTAGCAGCGGTCAATCGCCGGATCTGCCCGC
>JANORI010000756.1:0-14992 GCA_031415235.1 Acidobacteriota bacterium
GTCGGCGCCGCCATCGCTTTTGGCCTGACGCCGCTGGTCGTCGCGACGCTCGACAAGGAGCTTTACGGCATCTGGGCGTTCCTGAACAGCTTGACCATCTACTCCAACCTGCTCTATCTCGGCCTGGGTGCCTCGTTCATGAAGGGGTTCTCAGAGGCCGTCGGGCGCGATGACACCGACACGCAGTCTCGGCTCCTGGCGGTCGCATTGACGGTGTACACGGGGATCGGACTCGTCTGCGTCGTCATCGCCCTGGCCGCGAGCCCTTTCATTCCGCGGATGTTCGCCACGCCACTCGCGCCAGCGGCCGCGTACGCGGCCTCGACCACGATGGCCCTGCTGGGCGTCCGGCTGCTCTTCGCGTTCCCCGGTTCCGCGTTCACGGCGCTCATCGCCTCTCACGGCCGCTTCGATCTCGTGAACGGCATCCACCTGGTGGGCGGAGTCGTGCGCACCGTGGCCGTCGTGTGGAGCCTGTCGCTGGCGAGCCCGCTCATCGGAGTGGCCGTGGTGACCGTGGCGGAAGCGATCCTGATCCTTCCGGTGTTCCTTTGGGCCGGCTGGCTGGTGGCCCCGCACGTGCGGGCACGGTTCGCGCTCCCGACGCGCCGGGAGCTTCAGTCGCTCTACGGTTTCGGTTTCCAGGCGTTCTTCGTGCAGTTCGCCCTGCTCGTCATCGCCTACACCGACATCGCGCTCATCGGCATGATGCTCGGTCCGGCCGCGGTCACGGTGTACGCGCTGCCCCTGCAACTGGTCGAGTATTCTCGTGTGCTCGTGAGTGGCATCACGCAGAGCCTGTTGCCCGAGCTGTCGGCACTCAGGGCCCGGGGGAACTTCGCGCAGCTGAAGGTGGTGTACCTGCGCGCGGCGCGCACCTGCGCCGCGTTGTCGGTCTTCATCAACGTGCACCTGGTGCTTCTGGGGCCGGCGTTTCTCGTCTTGTGGGTCGGTCCTTCGTTCACCGAGCAGGCTTTCCGGATCTTGCTATTCCTGGGCATCGCCGCCACCCTGGCCGCCGTGTCCTCGCAGGTGCTCATCCCTTTCTATCAGGCGCTCGACGTGCTGAAGGTGCTGGTCGGCATCATCCTGGCCGAGGCCGTGATCAACATCGCGCTGAGCCTGTGGTTCGCACCCACCATCGGCGTGTGGGGCGTGGCCTTGGCGACGGCATTGCCCGCCCTGGCCGTCACGATGGTGCTCGCCCCGAGGTACATGCTCCCGCGGCTGGACGTGCGCCTCGGCGAGTACTTCAGACAGGTGCTGCTGCCCGCCGCGGCACTCGCGGCCGTGTCCATCGTGACGCAGCAGGTCTTGTCGCTCTGGATCGGCCAGGGATCGTATGCGGTCATGGCCGTGCGCGTGGGCTGTTCTACGGCAGCCGCTCTGCCGGTCGTCGCGATCACCTTTCCGCGCAGCGAATGGCTGCCCTTGGTGGCCCGCCTGGCGCCCGCGCTGGCGGTCCGGTTGCACCCCTAGAGCGCCCACCCGGCTGCCCCGGTGAGGGGTTTCCTTCCGCAACAGCGCCTGTATGAGGCGACGCGCCATCCCCACGCCGCCGTCGTGCATCACGACCCACCGGCGTGACCTTTGGGGTGTCTGGTTGGGCCGACCGTGGCCCGCAACCGCGCGTGAGCATACAGGGGGGTGTCATGGCGAAGAAAACCGCACTGAAACTGAAGCCGGCATACGAGACGTACGTGGCGTCGGCCACGATGGCCGCGAAGAAACTCGGTACGGCGGCCGCGACGGCGGCCTACAAGATCGAGGTGCGCTTCCTCGGCGGGCTGACGCCGGCCCAGAAGAACGCCTTCAAAACCGCCGCCGACCGCTGGACCAAGGTGATCGTCGGCGACCTTCCGAGTGTGCAGGTCGACGGCGAGATCGTGGACGACCTGCTGATTCTGGCGCAGGGCGTGGCCATCGACGGTCCCGGCGGCATTCTGGGCCAGGCCGGGCCGACCCATCTGCGGCCGGCCAGCGCTGGCCGGTCGGCCTTCCTGCCGGTCAAGGGCATCATGTCGTTCGACACGGCCGACCTCGCGAAGATGCAGCAGAACGGCACTCTCAAGGACGTGATCACCCACGAGATGGGCCACGTGATCGGTGTGGGAACCATTTGGGCGCTCAAGGGCAAGCTGTCGGGCGCCGGCACCGCGAATCCGCGCTTCACCGGCGCCGCCGCCAAGGCGGAATTCGGGAAGCTCACGGCCGCCGGCGCGGCCGAAGTGCCCGTCGAAAACACCGGCGGCGCTGGCACCCGCGACGGCCATTGGCGCGAGACCGTGTTTCGCACCGAGTTGATGTCTGGATTCATCGCGTCGCCAAACAATCCCCTCAGCCGCATGACCGTGGCGAGCCTGAGAGATCTCGGCTACACCGTGGACCTGGCCAGAGCCGAGCCGTACCTGTTGCCCAACCTGTTTGCCGTGGCCGCCGCTGGCGTCGGCAGCACGCACGACCGGCCGCATGCGCTGCCAGTGGTGCCGATCACGTTGCCCGACAGCAGTCTGGTGGATTGACACGCCATGAAGGGGATGCGCCGGCCCGCAATGGTGGTCGTGCCACGCTCGGCCCTGATGCCGGCGCCGAATCACGTGCGGCCGGCGCCGAACCGGTTCACACACGAAGTGCGCGTCCGCCAGCCCTTCACCTACGGCGACACCGCCTCCGCACCGCCGGCCGGCGAACTCGACACGGGCGCGAAGGTGGTGCTCATGGTGCGGCATCGCGGCGACGCGTGCCGCGTTGTCGATGCCCTGGGCCGCTACGTGCGAACGCGGTTCTCGGGACTCACTCGGATCACGACCCAGACGGGCTGATCCGGACATGCGTTCTCGATAGATTCCACAATTAAGTCGTATTGGACATGACGATATCTCGTTCGATTCAATATCGTCATGAACAACGCGGACGTAGCGTGGATGCTCGTGTGCACGGCCCTGGTGCTGCTCATGACCCCGGCGCTCGGCTTCTTCTACGGCGGCATGGTCCGCTCGAAGAACGCCCTGAACACGCTCATGATGAGCTTCGCGGCCCTGGGGCCGGTCGCCGTGGTGTGGGCGCTGGTCGGCTATTCCCTCGCATTCGCGCCGGGCGGAGCGGCCGTTGGGTCGTTGGTCCACGCCGGCGTGCGCGGCGTGGTCCTGGAGCCACGGGGGACGATCCCGCACCTGCTGTTCATGGCCTACCAGGGCACGTTCGCCATCATCACAGCGGCACTCATCTCCGGCGCGGTCGTCGAGCGTCTGCGGTTCAGCGCCTATCTCGCCTTCATCGTGATCTGGGTGCTGGCGGTCTACGCGCCGGTCGCGCACTGGGTGTGGGGCGGCGGCTTCCTGGCCAAGGCTGGCGCGCTCGACTTTGCCGGTGGCGCGGTGGTGCACGTAAACGCGGCGGCGGCGGCGCTGGTCGCGGCCATCGTCGTCGGTCCACGCAAGGACTATGGCCGGCACGCCATGCTGCCCCACAACGTGCCGTTCACCCTGCTCGGCGCCGGCCTGCTGTGGTTTGGATGGTTCGGGTTCAACGCCGGCAGTGCGCTGGCGGCCAACACAACCGCGGTGCTGGCCTTCGTGAATACGCTGCTCGCGCCGGCGGCCGCGCTGGCGACGTGGACCGCGCTCGACCTGTGGCGCGAGGGCCGGGTCACGGCGGTGGGCGCGGCCACGGCGATTGTCGTGGGTCTCGTCTCGGTCACGCCGGCGGCTGGCTTCGTCGGGCCCATCGCGGCTCTGGTCGTCGGCGCGCTGGCCGCGGTGCCCAGCTATTTCGCCCTCATCTACCGCGCGCGCACCACGCTCGATGACTCCCTCGACGTCGTCGCCGCGCATGGTCTCGGCGGCGCCACCGGCGCGATCCTCACGGGCGTGTTCGCTGACCCGGCCTGGAGCGGCGGCGCGAGCGGCCTCCTGGCGGGCAACGTCGGGCAGGTGGCCGTCCAGCTGGGCAGCGTGCTGCTGGTGGCCGCCTACAGCGCGGGCGCCACCTTCGGCATCCTCAAGCTGCTTGCGCTCGTGCTGCCGCTGCGCATCAGCAGCAAGGTCGAAGGCGTGGGTCTCGACGTCACCGAACACGGTGAGGAGGCCTACACCGGTGGGGACGGCGCGATCCTCGTGTCGCCCAAGGACTCCACGTTCGCCCGTCAGGTCAGCGAGTCGGTGGCCCTGTCCAGTGGAGGCGACCTGTGAAGCTCATCGTCGCGATTGTCCGTCCCGAGCAGCTGAGCGACGTGCTCGAAGCCTTGTTCCATGCCGAAGTCCGCGGACTGACCATCAGCCGCGTGCAGGGCCATGGCGGCGAGATGGAGCACGTGGAGAACTACCGCGGCACGACCGTGAAAATGGCCCTGGCCGAGAAGGTGCGCATCGAGATCGGCGTCTCGAACCACTTCGTCGAGCCCACGGTCAACGCCATCATCAGCGCCGCGCGCACGGGCGAGGTGGGCGACGGGAAGATCATGATCTTCCCAATCGAGACGATCTATCGCATCCGTACCGGCGAGCAGGACCAGGATGCCGTCACGCCGGTGCCCGCGCCGCCTGGATAGTCACATCACGCTGGCGCATAGGTTCTATAGAAACATTGCGCTTTGATTATCCATGGGAATTCTCTGTAATGGGCCGCTCAGGCGGAGGGCACGCGGATGGGCACACACCTCATGGAGGACCCCGGCGACCAGGCTCTGCCTCGCAAGCGCGATGAGGCGCCGGCGGGGCTGTATCGGGCCAGCGACGAACACGACGCGTGCGGCGTCGGGTTCGTGGCCCACATCAAGGGCCGCCGGTCGCATGCCATCGTGCGCCAGGCGCTCGACCTGCTCATCAACCTGGAGCATCGCGGCGCCACGGGCTCCGATCCCGACACGGGCGACGGCGCCGGCATCCTCATCCAGATGCCCGACGCGTTCCTGCGTCGCGTGACGCCGTTCGATCTGCCGGCCGCGGGCGCCTACGGCGCTGGCCTCGTGTTCCTGCCTACGGCCGACGGCCCGCGCGCCGAACTGCGCGGTCTGATCGAACGCATCGTGCGCGAGGAAGGCCAGACCGTGCTCGGCTGGCGGCCGGTGCCCACCCGCCTTGACGCCGTGGGTGCCTCTGCGGCCTCGGTCGCGCCAGTCTTCGAGCAGCTCTTCGTGGGCCGCGACACCGCAAATGCCGGCGACCACGCTGCGGCGCGCTTCGAGCGATCGCTGTACGTGATCCGCAAGCGCATCGAGCACGCGGTCGAGGCACTGCCGGTCGACGCCGCGGCGCGGCAGGCGTTTTACGTCGTCAGCCTGTCGGCCTCGACGCTGATCTACAAAGGCATGCTGACGGCCAGACAGATCGAGCGGATGTTCCCCGATCTGTCGGACCCGGGCGTGGAGTCCGCGCTGGCGCTGGTGCACCAGCGCTTCTCGACCAACACGTTTCCATCCTGGCCGCTGGCGCATCCCTATCGGATGGTCGCCCACAACGGCGAGATCAACACGCTGCGCGGCAACATCAACTGGATGCGGGCGCGCCAGGGCCTGCTCGAGTCGAGCGTGTTTGGCGACGACCTGCAGAAGCTCCTGCCGGTGATCCGGCCAGGCGGCAGCGATACCGCCACCTTCGACAACGTGCTCGAGTTCCTCGTCATGGCCGGCCGCACGTTGCCCCACGCCGTGTTGATGATGATTCCGGAGCCGTGGAGCGGCAATCCCGGCATGGACCCCGCCGTGAGGGCGTTCTACGAGTACCACTCGTCGCTCATGGAGCCATGGGACGGGCCGGCCTCCATCGCGTTCACCGACGGCACGCTGATTGGCGCCGTGCTCGACCGAAACGGACTACGGCCCTCGCGCTACACCGTCACCACCGACGACCTCGTCATCATGGCGTCGGAAGTCGGCGTGCTCGACATCCCCGCGGACCGCGTCGTCAGGAAGGACCGCTTGCGGCCCGGCAAGATGCTGCTCGTCGACACCGCACAGGGCCGGATCGTGGGCGACGAGGAACTGAAGCGCGAGCTTGCCGCCGCGCAGCCCTACGGGGTGTGGCTGCGCCAGCACCTGGTGGACATCGAACAGCTGCCAGCGGCCCGGGCCGAGCGGCCCGACCACCAGACGGTGCTCAAGCGGCAGCTGGCCTTTGGCTACACGCAGGAAGACCTGCGCCTCTTGCTCACGCCGATGGCCGCACACGGCGAAGAGCCGATTGGCTCGATGGGCAGCGACACCGCACTCGCCGTGCTGTCCGATCGGCCACGGCTGCTGTACGACTACTTCGCGCAGCTCTTCGCGCAGGTCACGAATCCGCCGCTCGATGCCATTCGCGAGGAGATCGTCACCTCGATGGGCTCGACGATCGGGCCCGAGCGTAACCTGCTCGAAGCCGATCCCGAGGCGTGCCGTCAGATCAAGATCGAGTATCCGATTCTTCACAACGATCAGGTTGCCAAGCTCCGGCACCTGCCCCCAGGCTCGCCGTTCAGGTCGACGACGTTGCCACTGCTCTACAACCCCGAGGACGACGGGCCGGGGCTCGAACGGGCCATGACCGAACTGTGCCGCAAGGCCAGCCAGGCGGTGGCGGCCGGTTACGGCATCCTGATCCTCTCGGATCGCGGCGTCGACGCCACGCACGCGCCCATCCCCAGCCTGCTGGCTACCGCCGGCGTGCACCATCACCTGGTACGCGAGGGCGCGCGCACGAAGTGCGGGCTGCTCGTCGAGAGCGGTGACGCTCGCGAAGTGCATCACGTAGCGCTGCTCATGGGCTACGGCGCCGGCGCGGTGAATCCGTACCTGGCGTTCGAGTCGCTACACGACCTGATCCGACAAGGGCTGCTACCTGGCGTGACCCATGAGCAAGCCGTCAGGGGCTACGTGAAAGCGCTCAACAAGGGCGTGCTGAAGGTGATGTCGAAGATGGGCATCTCGACGCTGCAGAGCTACTGCGGCGCGCAGATCTTCGAGGCGGTCGGCCTCGATGCCGCCTTCGTCGAGACGTACTTCACCTCCACCTCGTCGCGGATTGGCGGCGTCGGCCTGAAGACGGTGTCCGAAGAAGTGCGGCAGCGCCACGCGCAGGCGTTAGGCCGGCGGCCGGCTGGGCCCGTCGAACTCGAAAGCGGCGGCGAGTACCAATGGCGCCGCGACGGCGAGGTGCACCTGTTCAATCCCGACACCGTCTTCCGCCTGCAGCACGCCACGCGCACGGGCAAGTACAGCATCTTCAAGGACTACACGCGGCTCATCGATGACCAGAGCCAGAAGCGCGCCACGCTGCGTGGGCTGTTCACGTTGACGCCGACGGGCGCTCCGGTGCCGCTCGACGAGGTGGAACCAGTCGAGTCGCTGCTGAAGCGCTTCTCCACCGGGGCGATGTCGTTCGGGTCGATCAGCCAGGAAGCCCACGAGACGCTGGCGATTGCGATGAACCGGATGGGCGCCAAGTCGAATACCGGCGAAGGCGGGGAAGATCCCGCGCGCAACATCCCTGACGCCAACGGCGACTCGCGCAAGAGCGCGATCAAGCAGGTGGCCTCGGGCCGCTTCGGCGTCACGAGCGAGTACCTCGTCAACGCCGACGACCTGCAGATCAAGATGGCGCAGGGCGCCAAGCCAGGCGAAGGCGGCCAGCTGCCCGGACACAAGGTGTATCCATGGATCGCCAAGGTGCGCTACTCCACGCCGGGCGTCGGCTTGATCTCGCCACCGCCGCACCACGACATCTACTCCATCGAGGATCTCGCCCAGCTCATCTTCGACCTGAAGAACGCCAATCCGGCGGCGCGCGTGCACGTGAAGCTCGTGGCCGAATCGGGCGTGGGTACCGTGGCCGCGGGCGTGTCGAAGGCGCATGCTGACGTGGTGCTCATCTCGGGCCACGACGGCGGCACCGGCGCCTCGCCGCTCACCAGCCTGAAGCACGCGGGGGTGCCCTGGGAACTCGGTCTCGCCGAAACCCAGCAAGTACTGCTGATGAACGGCCTCCGCGACCGGATCGTGGTGCAAGTCGATGGTCAGCTCAAGACCGGCCGCGACGTCGTGGTGGCGGCGCTGCTCGGCGCCGAGGAGTTCGGCTTCGCCAGCGCGCCGCTCGTGGTGATGGGCTGCGTGATGATGCGCGTGTGCCACCTGAACACCTGCCCGGTCGGCATCGCCACGCAGGATCCCGAGCTGCGCAAGACCTTCACCGGCACGCCGGAGCTGGTCGAGACGTTCTTCAGGTTCATCGCGAGCGAAGTGCGGGAGTACATGGCAGAGCTCGGCTTCCGGTCGCTCGACGAGATGGTGGGCCGGTCCGATTGCCTCAACTTCACGCCGGCGGCATCGCACTGGAAGGCGAGTGGCGTGGACCTGACACCGCTCCTCTACCAACCACCGCTGGCGCCTGGCGCGTCGCGCCGTGCCGTCGCACGACGGGTGACCGATCTGACACACGTGCTCGACCAGACGCTGATCGCGCAGGCGGCCGCGGCCCTGGAACGTCAGGAGCCGGTGGAGATCACTGCCGCGATCCGGAACACCGACCGCACGACCGGCACGCTGCTCGGCCACGAAGTGACGAAGCGGTACGGCGGCGCCGGGCTGCCCGACGACACCATCCGCGTCACCTTCACGGGCGCGGCGGGCCAGAGCTTCGGCGCGTTCCTGCCCCGCGGCATCACGCTGACGCTCGAGGGCGAGGCCAACGACTTCGTCGGCAAGGGCCTTTCGGGTGGCCGGCTGGTGGTGCGTCCGCCTCAGACGGCGCACTTCGTGGCGGAAGACAACGTGATCATCGGCAACGTGCCGCTGTACGGGGCCACGAGCGGTGATGCCTACGTACGCGGAGTGGCGGGCGAGAGGTTCGCCGTTCGCAACAGCGGCGCCCACGCGGTGGTCGAGGGCGTGGGCGACCACGCCTGCGAGTACATGACCGGCGGCCGGGTGGTCGTGCTGGGCCGCACCGGCCGCAACTTCGCGGCCGGCATGAGCGGCGGCATCGCCTACGTGCTCGACGACGACGGGACGTTTGCGCGGCGCTGCAACCCCGACACGGTCGACCTCGACGCGCTCGATGACGAAGCCGAGGCCACGCTGGTGCACGAGCTCATCGCCCGTCACGTCGTGCTGACCGGCAGCGCCATCGGCACCCGCGTGCTCGACGCGTGGGCGGGGCGGCGGCGCGAGTTCGTGGCGGTGACGCCGCGCGACTTCAAGCGCGTGCGCGAGGCCGAGGCGCGGCAGCGGCGGTTCACGCGCCAGGCCCCCTTCGGCAACCTGGTTGGAGTCTGACATGGGCAAGCCCACCGGCTTCGTCGAGTTCGCCCGCGTCAAGGCACCGGCCCGGCCGGTCGCCGACCGGCTCGCCGACTACCAGCACGTCTACACCGCCTACTCCGCCGATGAGCTCACGCGCCAGAGCGCCCGCTGCATGGACTGCGGCGTGCCTTTTTGTCACCAGAGCTGCCCGCTCGGCAACCTGATTCCCGACTGGAACGATCTCGTCTATCGCGGCGCCTGGCGCGCCGGCCTCGATCGGCTGCACCAGACCAACAACTTCCCTGAGTTCACGGGCTTGCTGTGTCCCGCACCGTGCGAAGGCGCGTGCGTGCTTGGCATCAACAAGGATCCGGTCGCGATCAAGGCGGTGGAACTGGCCCTCGTCGACCGCGGCTTCGACGAGGGTTGGATCACGCCCGAACCGCCCGCCATGCGTACCTGGACGAAGGTCGCGGTCGTGGGCTCGGGACCGGCGGGCCTGGCAGCGGCGGCCGAACTGAACCGCGCCGGCCACAGCGTGACCGTGTTCGAGAAATCCGATCGGATCGGCGGCCTGCTGCGCTACGGCATCCCGGAATTCAAGATGGAGAAGCGCGTGCTCGACCGCCGGCTCGCGCTGCTCGAAGCCGAAGGCGTTGTGTTCCGTCCCGGCGTGGACGTGGGCGTGGACGTGACCGCCGACGATTTGCGCCGCAACTTCGACGCGGTGCTGCTGGCTGGAGGCGCCGGGCAGCCGCGCGACCTTTCCGTACCGGGACGCGATCTGCACGGCGTGCACTTCGCCTTGGAATACCTGGAACAACAGAACCGCCGCTGCGAGGGCGACGACGTGCCGGACACCGTGTCGATCTCGGCCGCGGGCAAACACGTGGTCATCATCGGCGGCGGTGACACGGGTGCCGACTGCCTCGGCACGGTGCACCGGCAGGGCGCGCGCTCGGTGGCGCAGTTCGAGCTGCTCCCGGCACCGCCGGCCTCACGCGCGGGCGACAACCCCTGGCCGCTCTGGCCACAGGTGTTCCGCGTGTCGTCGGCACACGAGGAGGGTGGCGATCGCCACTACGCGGTGTCCACGACTGGATTCACTGGCGACGACAGCGGGCGCGTGCGCCTGCTGCACGGTCACCGCGTGACGCGCGTGGAGATCGATGGCCGCCAGGCATTCGAGCCCGAGCCCGGCAGCGCCTTCGACATGCCGGCCGATCTGGTGCTGCTCGCCATGGGGTTCACCGGCCCGGCGAAGGGTCGACTGCTCGACGATCTCGACCTGCGCATGACCGAGCGCCGCACCGTGTGGCGCGACGAGCAGTGGATGACGAGCAGCGCCGGGATCTTCGCGGCCGGCGACGTGCAGCGCGGCCAGTCGCTGATTGTCTGGGCCATTGCCGACGGGCGTCAGGCGGCCGCGGCGGTCGATCGCTACGTGATGAACGCGTAGGCAGCACAGCGCCGCAGGCCTAACGCGACTCTCGCTTGAATCTCGCTGTCAGCGCATCCCGGTCCACGCGCACGCCGTCCAGGTATACGTCGGCAATGCGACGTGTGTTTCTGATGTCGTCGAGCGGGTTGGCGTCGAGCACGATGAAGCTGGCGCGCTTCCCCGCCGCGAGCGTCCCCAGATCCCGCTGGCCCATGAGCGTGGCGGGCCGGCTCGTGGCGGCCACGATGGCCTCAGCCGGGGTCATGCCGAGTTGCACCCACCGCGCCAGCTCGACGTGCTCGCCGGAGCCGAACGTGTGCCCGGGCTGGATGCCCGTGTCGGTGGCCAGCACGACCCGCGCGCCAGCGGCCAGCATCCGCGGAAAGTTGATGGCCATCTGCGCCTCGCGCGCCGCCGCCGTCTCTGGCAGTGGGCCACAACTCGGCACGAGCGGCTGTCGCTCCGTCGTGGCGCGGATGCGCGCGATCACTGAGTCCGGGATCGCCTGCTCGAAGAACGGATTGGGCGTGCACAGCTCGACGGGGTCGCCCAGGCCGATGACGGTGGCCCAGTAGGGCGTCTTCTGCTTCACGAGCGCGAGGAACTCGTCGTCGAGTGGCTGCCGCTGCACCATGTGCACGAGCACGTCGGTGCCGGCGCGCAGCACGGCCTTCTGATCGGCGATCTGAATCGCATGCGCGTGCACCAGTATTTTGTGCGCGTGCGCTTCGTCCACGATGGCCTGATAGGTGTCGGGCGCCAGCTTGGGATACGTGCCGCCGCGGTCGTCAACCCACATCTTCACGTGGCCGATCCCCTGCGCCGCCATCTGTGCGACTGCCGCGCGCGCCTCCGCTGCAGTAGACACCTCGTTCACCACGTGGAGTTCGTCGGTGGCCACCAGCAAGATGTGATCGGGCCCGCCATGCGGCGGCGCCATGCCCGGCATGAACAACAGCCGGGCCGCCAGCCCGTGGATCCCGGCGCGCTGGTCCTGCTGGAACTGCAGCATCTGCCCGGTGGGGCTCGAGCCCACGGAGGTGGCCGCCGCCACGCCGTAGAAGGCTTCCCGTTGCAGGTGGTCCAGCACGTTCGCGGGCGTGTGATGCTTCGCCCCCCACGTCGTGTAGCCCTCGTAGCCCATGTGCACGTGCACATTCACCATTGCGGGCATCACCGTCTTGCCGGTGAGGTCCACGCGCCGGGCTCCCGCCGGCGCGCGGACGGCACCGCGAGCGCCGATGGCGCGGATCTGACCGTCCTGCACCAGGAACGCGCCGGGGGAAAGAGGCGGGCCGGCGTCACCGATGATGAGGCGCGCCCCTTCGTACAGCACGGCAGAGGCCGAGCTGGGTGCCTGCGCGAAGGCGCCCGCACCCAGCATCACCACGAGAAGCGCGCGCACGGCAACCGACATGGTGTCCTCCAGGCCCCGGATCCCGCCGGTGCCGACGCGAAGCGTGATCGTCAGGCCTTCCGCATCGCGCCCGCGACGGCGCCGATGATCACGTCGGCGAAGAGCTGCCAGATCGTCGGGATCCACGTCGTGCCGTACGGGATGCCGTTGACCAGGCGGTACACGAAGCGCCTTCGGAGGGACGAGACGCGGACACCCTACAGCGGCGACGGTGGCACGTCAAATGCGCACGCGCCGCCGCGGGGGTCGATGCGGCCGGACTCCAGACGCCGCTATCGCCGCAGAGGGGTTCGCCGCCATAATTGGCCGAACGAGCACCCCCATGGGAGGTCGTCATGTCCGACAGAGATTCCGCGCCGCCACCGTGCCATCCGAGCCGAGGGATCGCCACGCACCCGGCGCTGTTCCTGTGCGCCTGCGTGATGTCCGTCCTGGGGGCCTGCCGACAGCCGCCACCGGTATCCCCCGCCCTGGCTCCGAACGCCACCGATCCGCGGTGGATGCTTCAACACAACCCACCTGCCCAGGCGGCACTGGTCTTCGTGCACGGCGTGTTCGGCGACACCGTGGGCACGTGGACCCATGCCAGCGGCACGAGCTTCTTCGACCTCGTGAAAGCCAACGCGCAGGTCGGTCCGAAGGTGGACATCCTGGCCTTCGGCTACACGTCCAACATGTTCACGGCCGGTTCCCTCGACATCCAGGAGGCGGCCAACAAACTGCACGCGCGTCTGCAGTTCCACGGCGTGCTCGACTATCCCGCGATCGTGTTCGTGACGCACAGCATGGGCGGGCTGGTGGTGCTGCGGGAGCTGCTCACACACCGCGACCTGCTGCCCAAGGTACCGGGCGTGGTGATGTTTGCGACGCCGCAGGAGGGTTCACAGATCTCCGTAATTGCCAAGGCCGTGGCCAATAACCAGGCGCTCGAGCAGATGCTGCCCGCCGATCGCAACGGCTACCTGCGGGTGATGAACGACGAGTGGAATGCGCTGCCGGCACACCTGCGTCCACAAGTGCGGTGCGCCTACGAGAAGCGGCCTACCCACGGCGTGATGGTGGTGCCCTGGGCCAGCGCCACGCGGTTCTGCCAAGGCACGGCGGTGGCCGTCGATGCCGACCATCTCAGCATCGTGAAACCCGACCGGCCGGAACATGACTCGGTGGTCGTGCTGGTCAACGCGCTGAACGAACTGGTGATTGGCAAGACGCTCGTGGCCGCGCTCGAGACGCCCGACTTCGCGCGCGAAGGGGACCACGCCGTCTTCACGTTGAGCAATCCGCTCGGGTCCCCTGCCCGGCTGGTCAACGCTGGCGGATCGACCCTGCGCTACACGGTGGGCCAGCTCTCGGACCCGCATCTGTTCGTGTGGCCGGCCGACACGCCCAGGGACGTGGCCGCCAGGTCGACCGAGCGCCTGCAATTCGCCCTGGGCTTCGGCGCATCGGCCACCGAGTATCGCTTCACCCTCACGTCGGATGTCACGGCGCCGCTGCAGGTGGTGGTGCGCGTGGATGCCGCGGCCGTCGTCACCCGGCAGGTGGCGCTGGCCGAGGAAGTGGCGCGGGGCATCGCGACGCAGTTGTCGGACCCTCGAGCGGCGGCGCGCTTTGGCGCGCTTGCGCCAGACGACCCCGCGGTGCCGACCGCGATCGTGCGGACGGCGCAGGAGATTGTCGCGCGACGACACCCTGGCCTGCCCGAGAACGCCACGTGGGTACTGACTGCCGACCTCATGGACGCCGCCAACTGGCACGGCCTTGCCATTCTCGCCCTGCGTCGCGCCGAGCAAGCCGAGCCGGCGACGACCCGTTCTCCGGCCGTGCAGCGATTGGCCGGTATCGTGGCCGCGCACGCCGGACAACCGCGGGTCTTCACGACGACTGCCACTCCCGTGGCGCCGGCCGAGACGGCGGAACGCTTGCAGCCGCTGGTCGATGCCCGCGCGACCGACGCGGCCGGCGCCCTGGCGCCCCTCATGCTGCGGGTTCCCGCGCTCAAGTCGCAGGGGCTGAGCCTGCAGGGGGACCTGCAGCGCTCCAGGGGCGACCGGGAAGCGGCGCGAGCCACCTACGCCGAAGCGGCGGCGATCCGGATGTCTCCCTCGATCTCGACTCGCCTGACGAAGGTCACCGGGGCCGTTCCCAGATAGGGCCAGTTTTGCCCATGGAGTGCATGTGAACTCCAGATGACTGAGTCGCAAGATTACGGCCGCAACTGTTGCGTCCCGGTTACACTTCATGATAAACAGGGTCGTCTCGGTTACGTCGGGTCTCGACTCTATGAAGGGGTGGCAGATCTGCACGTCGTCAGTGCATGCGCCCGCTGGCGGTTTCGGCTGCTCCAGATGTAGGTAATCGTGCTCGTAGACCGCCGTCCCAATCCAGGGCGGTGGTCGGGTATTCAGTCAGGGAGAGTGGCATGGCAAGACGTCTCAAGGCGTTGATCGCGTGTCTCGTGGCAGCGATGGCGTTCCCGTCTATTGCGGCGGCGCAAAGTTCCTTCACAGGCGTGGTGAAAGACTCGAGCGGCGGCGTGCTGCCGGGAGTCACGGTCGAGGCGGCCAGCCCTCTCCTCATCGAGGGCTCGAAGTCGGATACCACGAACGCCAACGGGCAGTACCGCATCGTCGACTTGCGGCCCGGCACCTACACGGTCACCTTCTCGCTGCCCGGCTTCAAGCAGGTGCGGCAGGAGAAGGTCGAGCTGCGCGTCGACTTCACCGGCACGCTGAACGCCAGCCTCGAAGTGGGCACGCTCGAAGAAGCCATCACGGTCACGGGCTCCTCGCCCACCGTTGACGTGTCGAGCAACGCCAAGGTCGAGGTCATGACCTTGGAAATCCTCGAGCAAGTGCCAACCGGGCGATCGATTCAGGCCCTGGCACAGCTCGTGAGTGGCGTCTCGTTGAACGTGCCC
>JANORI010000757.1:0-2977 GCA_031415235.1 Acidobacteriota bacterium
GGCGACGAACGGCCCCACGGCGTCGTCGCCCAGACCACGCGAGAGGCTGACCACGTTGACCTTGCGATCGCGGTTGGTATCTGGAAACTCGGCCGCCTGACGCGCGACGATGCCGACAACTTCCGCGCGAGCCGCGCCGAGGGTCTGCCCGTCAGCCAGGCGGCCGAAGATCATGAGATCGCCGCGGCGACGCTCGGCCCACGCCGTGTCGTCGTACGCGAGCGGCGCCCACACTTCGGCGCCGTAGGGCACAGCGAAGCGCGGTGGCATCACGCCGACCACCTTGTGGGGCACGCCGTCGAGCCGCAGCGGGCGGCCGAGTACGGCGGGATTGCCGTTGAACCGTCGCAGCCAGAACGCGTGCGACAGCACCACCGTGTGGTTCGCGCCAGGCCGGCCCTCGTCGGGAGTGAACCCACGCCCGAGCAGCGGCCGCACACGCATCAGCGCGAAAAAACCGGGACTCACGCGGGACCCATGTACCTGTTCCGGCCGTTCGACGCCTGAATAGTTGGGATCCCACCACTCGAGGGCCGTCAGCTCGCGCACGGTCGTCGCCGTGCGCGTCCAGTCAAGGAAGTCCGCGGCCGCGACCGACTCGCGATCGAAGTACGGCTTGTCCACGGCCGTGTCGGACGCGATGAGGACCAGACGGTCTACGTCGGCGAACCGGAACGGACGCAGGTAGAGCGCATCTGCCAGATTGAAGATCACGGCGGTAGCGGCCAGGGCCAGGGCCAGCGTGCCGACGATCACGGCCGACAGGCCCGGCCGCTGCCACAGGGCACGCCACGCATGACGGAACTCCCGCACCCAGCCGGAGCCGAGGCTCATCGCCTCGAGTTCGGCCACCCCCGTGCGGCGCTTCGGCGTCACGGCGGGAATCACGCGGCCGGCGGCGAACCTGGCCGTCAGCGCGAGCGACTGACGCCAGTACCATCTGCGCGCTCCCGTCGCACCGCGCCGGCGCGCGATGTCCGCAAACTCTTCTCGCAGGTCGCCTGTGACCGCGTCTCGCCACTCGAGGTCGCGAATGCTCAGGCGCAGCAGTCGCTCGGCTGATGAGGGAGGTGTGGTCGGCGACGTCATGGCTGTTCCAGGATGGCCTCGAGGCCCTTTGACAGATTAGCCAGGGATGCGTGCATCGTCTTGAGCGCCCGCACCCCGAGCGGCGTGACCGTGAAGTAGCGTCGTGCCTTCCCGCCGCGCTCGGCCGTGGGATCGCCCATGCGTGAGCGCAGGCATCCCTTGGCCTCGAGCCGCTCCAGCGCCGTGTAGAGAGCACCGCGCGCGACCGGCCGGCCCGTGCGTTCCTCGAGCACCGCGCGCACGGGTACGGCATACGCATCCGTCTCGACGTGCAGGACGGCCAGCAGAACCGCGTACTCGAACTCGCCGACGTAGGGTGTGGATTTCATGTCTGCAACGCAGGCTATATCGTGTCTACGGTGCAGGCAATAGAGAAGTTCCCGAGAGGACACCACAGGCCTGTTGGCTGCCCCGACCTCGCTCCGCGGGTGCTGGCGACCGCCCACGCTCACGACCGCGCCTCGGGGGTTCTGTCACCCGTTGACCCTGCTAATGTGTCGTATCGTCTCCGCTGTCCGAAGTGCGGCTGGGCCAAGGCGTGGGTGGTGGGCATGCTCTTCGAGTGCGCCGGGTGTGGACGCCAGACGTCGGTGACCGCGGGCACGATCTTTCAGGATACGCGCACCCCGTTGCCGACGTGGTTTCGGGCGATGTGGTGGGTCGCCAGCCAGAAGGCAGGCGCCCGCGCCGTGGGCCTGCAATCAAGTGCTCGGCTTCGGCAGCTATGAGACGGCATGGACGTGGCTGCATAAGCTGCGGCGCGCGATGGTGCGTCCTGGCCGCGACCGACTGATGGGACGGGTGGTGGTCGACGCGGCGTTCAGCGGCGGCGTGGAGGAAGGCGTTCGGGGCCTGGCGACTGGAGAAGCGGAAAACGAATTCAAGCAGCAGGCGCCCACGGGTAGAAACCACTGCGCGTCACCCGCAGGCACCGACACAGGATCGTCACCGTGTGCCGGGCCTTCTCCGTCACCCTTGTTGTGGTGGGTGGCGCGGTTGCCAGCGACGCGGAGCTGATGAAAGAGGTTGCTGACGCTCGGCGGAACGATGCGCTCGAACTTGAGGCGGCGAAGCCGAGCACCGCGCTCATCAAGCTGCGCCAGTTCGGAGAACTCCTCGCCCAGCTCACCGCCGCCCGCGCGGGCCTGCTGAGCGCCTCGGAAGAGCCCCAGGCCGACCCTAGTGTTGCCTATCGTCTGATCGCCGCCGGCGCCCGCCTGGCCGGCCATCATGCCTTCGGCGCCGAGTTCGACCCCAGCGCGCCGATCAAGCTGCAGGGCAAGGTGGTGAAGCTCGAGTGGGTCAATCCGCACGCCTGGATCCACATCGAGGTGGTCAGGGACGGCAAGCCCGAGGTGTCGATGGTGGAGGGCGGCACGCCCAACACGCTGCTGCACCGAGGCCTGACGCGCGATTCCCTGACTGTGGGCACGGAGCTCGTGGTCGACGGCTACCAGACCAAGGACCACTCTCTGAAGCGCGCCAACGGCCGCGACGTCACCTTCACCGACGGCCGCAAGATGGTCATGGGCTCGTCGGGCACCGGCGCGCCGCGCGACGGCAACGATCCGACCGAGGCGCCGATCAAGAAGCCCGGCGGACGCTGAGCGCTGCGCCGGGAGCCACACTCCGTCAGAACTGCAGCTTCAGTTTCGGCCGGTCGGCGAGCGGAACCCCGCTGTACGTCGAGGCGAACGCCAAGCCGACCGAGGATGCGCCGGGCACGCCTTTGACCATGAGGCCGAGAAACTTGGGGCCGGCCTTGGCATTGAGCGTGGCATAGAGCTTCGTGAACGCTCTCGGATTGAGTGTCACCGTCACGACGCCGTCATCCGACGGTCCCGCCAGCGTCCCGGCCTTGATCTTGCCCGTCTGGCTCAGATCGTCG
>JANORI010000758.1:0-4532 GCA_031415235.1 Acidobacteriota bacterium
GCCGCGTCGTAGGCCGTGAGGAAGCCGCGCACGCCGTACTCGCCGCCGCCGTTGCCGATCACGACCTTGCCCTTCACGATGCGCGGCGCGCCGGTGATGCTGTAGTCGCTGCCCACGGGCGTGGTCTGCACCGACCACGACACATGGCCGGTCTCGGCGTCGAGGGCCACGAGCCGGCCGTCGAGCAGGCCCACGTAGACGCGGCCCTGATAGACCGCGACCCCGCGATTGACCGGGCCGCAGCAGTAGCGCGGGCCGCCTTCGGCATAGCCGCCCTGCACGAGCGCCGGGTCCCAGCGCCACTTGAGCGCGCCGGTGCGCGCGTCCACGGCATACACGACGCTCCAGGTCGAGGTGCCGTAGAGCACGCCGTTCGACACGATCGGCGTCGTTTCGATCTTGCCCTTCGACCCGACCTCCACCGACCAGGCGGGCTTCAAACGCGCGACGTTGGTGGCGTCGACCTGCGTGAGGGGACTGTGATGCGTCTCGGCGTAGTCACGGCCGTGGGTGACCCACTCGCCGGCCGGCGGCGCCACCAGCATGGCGTCGTCAACGGGCTTGGTCTGTTGGCCCGCGAGCGTGACCACCGCGGCCGAGGACAGGGTCAGGGCCAGCAGGGCCGGCGTAAGAGCAGTGATGCGCATCAGGATCCCCTTTCCGAAGCATCTTAGCCAAATTCGAGAGCGCCCGGCGGACGAGTGACGGTGGCTGCTGCCGCCCACGACCCTGGCGAGCGGCGTCGCCTCGTTGTAGAGTGAGCCGCGTGCATCACCTGCTGGTTCTCACCAAACATCCAGACGAGTACCGCGCCCTGATCGAGGCGGCGGCCTGTCCCGACCTAGCCATCGTGGCCGCGGCCGATGTGGCCGACGGCCTGGCCCGGGGCGGGCACAGCGACCTGTTGCTCGGCGACCCGACGCGCGTGACGCAAGCGCTGCCGCACCTGTCGCGCCTGGTGTGGACGCAGCTCACCTGGGCCGGCGTCGAGCCCATGCTCGACCCCACGCTGCGGCGCGACTACGTGCTCACCAACATCCGTGGGGTGTTCGGGCCGCTGATGTCGGAATACGTGTTCGGCTACCTGCTGGCCCACGAGCGGAAGTTGCTGGCGCGCTACCAGGCGCAGCGCGAGGGCCGGTGGGACGCCACGCTGCCCGGCACGCTGCAGGGCAAGACGCTGGGGCTCGTGGGCGTCGGCTCGATTGGCGCGCACCTGGCCGGTACGGCGCGGCACTTCGGCATGCACGTGCACGGCTACACGCGCAGCAGCCGCGACTGCGCGCACGTGCAGCGCTACTTCCACGGCGACGAGAAGGCGGCGTTCGCCGCGGGCCTCGACTATCTGGTGGCGGTGCTGCCCAATACCCACGGCACGCGTGGCATCGTGGACGCTCAAATGCTCGGCGCTTTGCCGCCCCACGCGGTGGTGGTCAACGCGGGACGCGGCGACACGATCGATGAGGCTGCGCTCGTGGCCGCGCTCACCAGCGGACGCGTGGCCTCGGCGGTACTCGACGTGTTTCCCGAGGAGCCGCTGCCCGCATCGCACGCCTTCTGGCACACGCCGAACACGTTCATCACCAGCCACACCTCGGCGCCGAGCTTTCCACGCGACATCGTCGGCGTCTTCGTGGAGAACTATCGCCGCTTCTACAGCGGGCAGGCGCTGCTGCACCGCGTGGACTTCGAGCGCGGCTACTAGCGGGCGGTCTGGCAGACCATCAAATCTAGTCAGACTAGTCTATACTTCGAGCTGTGGACAGCTACTCGACCTACGAGGCCAAGGCGCGCTTCAGCGAGATCCTACGAAAGGTGCGGGCCGGTCGGCGCGTGATCGTCACCCATCACGGCACGCAAGTGGCCGAGATCCGCCCGATCGAAGCCGGGTCCGAAAGCCTCGCCGAGCGTCTGGCGCGGCTGGAGGCCGAAGGCGCCGTCACTCGCGCGACGCAGCCCGGCTCGTTGCCGCAGCCGGTGGCACGCCGGCGTGGCGCTCTGGCCAGGTTCCTGGCATCGCGCGACTAGTCGTGACCGTCGCCTACCTCGACAGCTCCTGTCTGGTCGCCCTCGTGCTCGGCGAGCCATCGGCACCTCGGGTCGCGAGGATGCTGCGCCCGTTCACGCGGCTGGTGTCGTCGAACCTGCTCGAAGCCGAAGTACGGTCAGCGCTCGGTCGTGAGCGCGTGGTCCCCGCCGCCGATACGTTCACTGGTCTGGGGTGGGTGCTGCCAGAGCGCGCGCTGGCTCAGGAGTTCGAGCGCGTCGCGGCGCTCGGCACCCTGCGCGGCGCCGACCTGTGGCACGTGGCCTGCGCCCTGTATCTCGACCCGACGGCTGCCGAACTGGTTTTCGTCACCCTCGACCTGGCGCAGCGCAAAGTGGCGGCCGCCGTCGGCTTCGCCACGCCGCACCAAGGATAGTGCCGCTTCCGATTGCGTGGGGCAGAGGGCGGCCAGCGCCATGCGCGGTGGCAGGAGTCTACGCCCTCCCTCGTCGGCGGCACGCGTGCGATCTCGCGCACCGCCTTGACCGTCGAAGTACGGGCCGCACATACTGACGCCACGGGACTACCGTCCATCATGCCCCTGGATCTGTCGTCGCTTCGTGACGCGCTGGCAGCGCTGAACACGAGTCTGCGCTACCTCGAGTCGGATCTTGCCGCCGACCCTGGCCTACGCGACCAGTTTCGGGCCGCGGCGATTCAGGCCTTCGAGTTCACCTACGAACTGGCGTTCAAGTTCATGAAGCGGCAGCTCGAGCAGATCGTGCCCGTGCCCGCGGCGGTGGACGAGATGACCTTCATGCAGGTCGTCCGGGCATCTGCGGAGGCTGGACTGGTCGCCGATGTCTCGCGTTTCCACGACTACCGCGAGGCCAGGAACATCACCAGTCATTCCTACGACAGACACAAGGCTGAACGGATTGCCGCCGAACTGCCGCGGTTCGCCCAAGACGTCGAGGCGCTTCTCGAGCAGCTCCAGGCGCGGAACCGGGCCGATGATTGACGCGCCGGCCACGGCACTGACGACCGTGCTCGACACGCTGTCGCGCCATGTGCCAGACCGGGAGATTCGTGTCATGGGCTCGCGCGCGTCGGGGCCGGCCAAGCCCTTTTCGGATCTCGACCTCGTCGTCATGGGCGACGAACCCCTCAGCCTGCGTGCCCGGGGCGAACTGCGCGACGCCTTCGACGAGTCGGATCTGCCGTTTGCCGTCGACCTCATCGAGTGGGCGTCGTCGTCGGCTGCGTTTCGCCGGGTCATCACCGAACGCGCGCAACCCTTCCGCGCGGCGACCGCCCTCGCCGGCCAGTAGGGATACCAGATTCAGGCGTCATGCGACGCGTTGGCGGGCCTTGGCCTCCGCGCCTATTGCGCGACGGGCAGGATCGCCACGGCCCGCAGCGGCGCGCCGCTGCCGCCGCCGATCTTCATCGGCAGC
The DNA here is from genome assembly GCA_031415235.1 of Acidobacteriota bacterium. Taxonomy (GTDB): domain Bacteria; phylum Acidobacteriota; class Vicinamibacteria; order Vicinamibacterales; family UBA2999; genus CADEFD01. Next base: position 3,445 of record JANORI010000758.1, read on the forward strand.
GCCACGATGTGCGCCCCGGTGACCGGCAGCCGCTCGAGCGCGGTCAGGTTCTCGAAGGCCGGGATGTTGCGCTCGAAGAGCACGCGGTGTGATTCAAAGAGTGACGACTGTCCGTGGTCGATGCTCGCCGTGTCGATGCCGATGGCCTTGAAGGTGCGGTTGGCCACCAGCCAGCGCGCGGCGTCCGGATGCAGACCCGGGAAGTGCAGCTTCGCGGCCGCCGCCTCGCCCCGCTCGGCCGTGCCCAGGTAGCGTGCCGCATCGGGCCAGCGGGTGGAGAAGCCCGTGCGCAGCAGCACGATGGCGGTCGCGGGAATCGGCCCCTGCGCGCGTTCCGCGACGGCGATGTCCTCGACGCTCACTTGATGGTCGGCATTGGCGGTGGCCTGGGCCACCACGTCGATCACGTACGCCTCGCCGAACAGGCGCTCCAGCGGCACCTGCTCGACGGTCTGCCCACCCTTGGCGAAGTGGACCGGCGCATCCAGGTGGGTGCCGCCATGTTCGGACGAGAAGAAGTTGTTGGCGGCGTAGTAGTAGCCGCCCGGCGTCATGCCGTCGGCCACCTTGTCGAGGCGATAGGACTCGGCCGTGGGCCAGAAGACCGTCGTTGCGTCGTACGCGTGCGACAGATCCACGAGCGCGCCCGATGGAAATGCCGCCGGGGCGGTCGTTGCACTGGGCGCGGCGGCCGGCGGGGGCGCAGGAGCGGGCGGGGCTCCGCACCCGCAGCCAAGGAGCGCCGCAAGCAGAGCCAGGCGGCGCATGGCTACTGAGGCGCGTTCGGCAGGTAGATCGACATCAAGTGCACCGGCGCCTGGATGTCCACGAACTGGTGCGGCAGGCCCGAGGGCACGATCAGGAAGTCGCCCTTGCCGAACGCCTGGCGCGTGCCGCCCTCGATGCCCGTGCCGGCCAGGTTGGTGCCGGTGCGCGTCGACGCCACGAGCGTGCCGCCGGTGAGCAGCGTGGCCGATCCCTCGATCACGTAGAAGAGCTCGCCCTGGGCCTCGTGCAGCGAGGCGCCCTGTGGCCGCGGCAGCCGCCGTTCGACGTTCACGTTGTAGGGCGCCAGCGTGAAGACGCGC
>JANORI010000759.1:0-7013 GCA_031415235.1 Acidobacteriota bacterium
GCGATCAGGACCTGTTCGCCCGCACGTTTCCGATGGATCTGCGGCCGCAGGCGCACGACATCATCCGCACCTGGCTCTTTTCGTCGGTGCTGCGCGCGCATCTCGAGAACGGCTCGATTCCGTGGCACCACGCCGCCATCTCGGGCTGGGTGCTCGATCCCGATCGCAAGAAGATGTCGAAGTCGAAGGGCAACGTGGTGACGCCCATGGGGCTGCTCGAGGAGTACGGCAGCGACGGCGTGCGCTACTGGGCGGCCCGGGGCGGTCCCGGCGTGGACACGGCGTTCGACGTCGGCCAGATGAAGATCGGCCGGCGGCTCTCCATGAAGCTGCTGAACGCGTCGAAGTTCGTGTTGGCCAATCGCGCGACCGGCGGGCCGGTCAGCGAAGTGCTCGATCGCGGCATGCTGAGCCGACTGGCCACGCTCGTGGCCGATTCGACGCGCGCCCTTGACGACTACGACTACACGCGTGCGCTCATGAATACCGAGTCGTTGTTCGGGGAGGTCTTCGACGACGACGTGGTGCTCGTGAAGGCGCGCCGGGAGGGCGGGTTCGGGGCGGATGCCGCCGGGTCGGCTGCCACGTCGGTGGAGACGGCGCTGAGCGTGATGCTACGCCTGCTCGCTCCCTATCTGCCGTTCGTCACCGACGAGGTGTGGTCGTGGTGGCAGCAGGGCTCGGTGCACGTTGCGGCCTGGCCGACCGAGATGGAAGTGCGGGCGGTGAGTGCGCATGACGACGAGGCCGCCAGCGTGCTGCTGGCCGTGCGCAACCTGCTGGCGGCACTGCGGAAGAAGAAGTCCGAGGCCAAGCGTCCGATGAAAGCGAAGATCGCGCGCGCGACGGTGCACCAGGACGCCGTCGTGATCGAGCGGCTGAAGGTCGGCGAACGGGACCTGGCCGCGGCGGCCGGCGTGACTGAGTTCGTGTGGGTGCCCGACCGCATCGAGCATCTTGACGTCGAGTTCGCCGAAGACGCCCCGTCTGCTGGAGCCCCTGTATGACGACGCCCGGCACCCTGCCGGTCGAGGTGTATCGCGCCCTGGTCGCGCGCGCCCTGGCCGAAGACCTCGGGCGCGGTGACGCGACCAGTGCGGCGGTGGTGGACGAGTCGCTCCGAGCTCGTGGCACCATCCAGGCCAGGGCGCGGCTGACCGTGGCCGGGCTCGACGTGTGTGCCGAGGTGTTCCGGCAGTGCGACGCCGGCGTCGTCGTCGAGGTGCGGTGGGGCGACGGCGCCCGTTGCGAGCCCGGCGATGTCGTGGCCGTGGTGACCGGACGCGCGCGCGCGCTGCTCAGTGCCGAACGCACGGCGCTCAACATCCTGCAGCGGCTCTCTGGCATTGCCACGCTCACCTCCGCCTTCGTGGCAGCGGCTGGCGGCCGCATCACCGTACTCGACACACGTAAGACGACGCCGACCCTGCGGGCGCTCGAGAAATATGCGGTGCGATGCGGCGGCGGCACCAACCACCGTCTGCGACTCGATGACGCGATCCTCATCAAGGACAACCACAAGCGGTTGGCCGGGGGCATTCCGGCGGCGGTGCGCGCGGCGCTCGCGCATGCCGGCGGGCTGAGCGTGGAAGTCGAAGTGGAGACCCTCGACGAACTCGATCAGGCACTCGCTGCCGGCGCCCGCTCGGTGCTGCTCGACAACTTCACGACCTACGACCTGCGCCAGGCCGTGGCCAGGGTGGCGGGCCGGGCGCGCGTCGAAGTGTCGGGCGGTGTGACGCTCGAGCGTCTGCCGGAGATCGCCACGACCGGGGCGGACGCCGTGTCAGTTGGCGCGCTCACGCACTCCGCACCGGCCGTCGATCTGAGCTTCGAACTCGAGCCGGCCGCGTCCTGACCCGTGATCGAACCGGATCCCCTCCCTCCGCCACTGGCCGCCGCCATCGCCCGTGAGCGTGGCCGGTTCGGCGCCCACGTGTCCGAGGTGCGCTACGCACGGGCGCTTCCGTCGACGATGGACGCCGCCGCGGCGCTTGCCGACGCGGGGGGCGTCCACGGACTCGTGGTGGTGGCAGGGCAGCAGACGGCGGGCCGCGGACGGCGCGGGCACTCGTGGGTGTCCCCCGAAGGCGCGGGCCTCTATTTTTCGGTGGTCGTCAGGCCGCCGGTGGCACCCGTGACCGACGGCGTGCCGAGCGTGCTTGGCCTGTTGACGCTGGCGGCCGGCCTGGCCGTCGCGGAAGGCGTCGGGCACGCCACGGGACTCGAAGCGTCGCTGAAGTGGCCCAACGACCTCTTCTACGGCTTCAAGCTGGCCGGAGTGTTGGCAGAAGGGCACCGGATCGGCGGGGACGGGCAGTTCGTCGTCGTGGGCGTCGGCATCAACCTGCGCGACGTCGAGTATCTGACCGATGCCCAAGGGCGGGCCACGTCGATCGAGAAGGAGATGGGCGTCGCGCCAGAGCCCGGCGCGGTGCTGGCCGAAGTGCTGGCGGCGTGGGCCCAGCGATATCAGGATCTCCTTGACGGCCGCTATGCGCGCGTCGTGGATCGCTGGCGCGTCCGGGCCTCAGGTCTGGTGGGCCGGCCGGTCGCATGGGCTGATGGCAGCGGCGAACACGAAGGCACGACGACGGGCGTCGACGACGCAGGCGCGCTGCTGGTCGACACGGGCTATCGCATCGTGCGCATCACGGCAGGGGCCGTCGTATGGCAATGAGTGGCGCGCCAGGAACCGGCGGCGTGACCGACATCCACGACTACTGCCGTGCGGTGGAGACGCATCTGTGCCGGCGCAACGAGGGACATCTCATCCGCGTCGTGGGGCCCGCGTTCGAGTTGGTGAAGGCGTGGGCGGAAACGGGCATTCCACTGGCCATCGTGTGCGAGGGCATCGATCGGACGGTGATGCGCGCGGCGAAGAAGGGTCGGCGCCGTCGCCCGATGCGCATTGAGTTCTGTGAGGCAGATGTGCTCGACAGGTTCGACCGTTGGCGGCGCGCCGTCGGTGTGACCACCGCGGATAGCCCGCCGCCTGGGCCGCGACGTGGCACGCTGGCCGCGCACGTGGACCGCGTCGTGGCGCAGCTGTCGGCCCTGCGGGGCCACGGCCGCGCGCCCGAAGCCCAGCAGCCCGCGCTGCGCGAGGTCATCGAGGCCGTCGACCAGTTGCGAGCAGAGAGCCTCACGGCCCGGGGCGCGACGCGCGATACGGTCATCGCGGCGCTCGCCGGCCTCGACACGCGGCTCGTCCACGAGGCGGAGGCCGCCCTGCCTGACGATCGTGTGGCCGCCGTCGATCGCGATGCCGACACTGAACTGGCACCCTTCCGGGGGCGTCTCGATGCCGCGCAGTGGGCCACGGCCCTGGCGGCGGCCCGCGCCCGGCTCGTGCGCATCGCCCTTGGCCTTCCGACGGTGGCATTCGACTGATGACGACTCCAGGCACGATCCTCAACTTGCAGATCGAGAGGCCGGCCGTTGGCGGCCGCATGATTGCGCGTCACGACGGCGCGGTGGTACTGGTGGCCGGCGCGATCCCCGGAGAATGCGTGACGGCGCGCGTTGAGCGGGTGCAGCGGCGCACGATCTGGGCGAGCGTCGTGACCGTCGTCGAGCCGTCGCCGGACCGCGTACCGTGTGACGATGCGCTGGCCTGCGGCGGCAACATCCTGGCCCATGTGGCGCCCGGACGTCAGCGCGCGCTCAAGTCCGAGATCCTTGCCGATGCGTTCCGCCGCATCGGCAGGATCGAGCTTGTCGGCACGCCAGTCGTGGGAGCATCGCCCGACGGGTACCGCACACGTGCGCGGGTGCACGTGCGGGCCGGGCGCTGGGGCTTCTTCGAGGAAGGCACACACCGGTTGTGCGACGTGACCGGCTCGCGCCAGATGTCGCCGGCGAGCGCGGAGGCGATTGACCGGCTCGGCGCGGCTATCGCGCGCGCCGGCGCCGGCGTGAGCGCCGAGATCGAGTGGGCCGAAACGGCCGAGGGCGACGGCCGCGCAGCCCACATCACCCTCGAGAAGGCCGATGGCAAGGCGATGTCCGCACTGGGACTCATCCACGGCGTCGATGGAGCCAGCTGGTCGGCCGTGGACCGCGAGAAGGAACATCTGCTCTGGGGCGACCCCCATCTCATCGACCGTATCGACGTGAAGGCCAAGTCCGGCGTGCCGGTGCTGCATCACGCCCGCTCGTTCTTTCAGGGCAACCGGCACCTGCTGCGGGCGCTCGTCGGCGACGTGTTGGGGCGGGTCACGGGCGAGCGGGTGCTCGATCTTTACGCCGGGGTCGGGTTGTTCAGTGTGGCAGCGGCGGCCAGCGGCCACACGGTCGTCGCCGTCGAGGGGCACGACACGGCCGCCGATGATCTGAGGCGCAACGCCGCGGGCTATCCGTCGATGACGTACCGGCATGCCGCGGTGGAACAGGAGCTGACGATGGCCACGGCGGCGCGGGCCGACACGGTGATTGTCGACCCACCGCGCACGGGCCTGTCGGCCGAGGCCTCCGGTGGTCTATCCGCCGGCGGTGTTGCGCGCATCGTCTACGTGTCGTGCGACCCGGCTACGCTTGCGCGCGACGTGCGACTGCTGGTCGATGCCGGCTACACGATGTCAGATGTGTGCGCCTTCGACCTCTTCCCGCGCACGGGCCACGTCGAGACGGTGCTCACGCTGGACCGCTGAGCCGCGTCGGTGGCCGTGGCCGCCGCACTGATACGGGTATCTCCCCTCGGCTCAACTTCGCTCCGCCTTGGCGGGACGTCCTGCCGCGGAGAGGAATTGCTCCCGAGACCACGGACGGCCGCCAGGGCAGGCGGTGCTCAGATGTCGCCTCGCGGAGACACCCGCATCAGCGCGACGTCCGTGCCGCGTTGACGTCCCGTGCTCCGGTGGCGTTCCGTGTTCGTGTCGAAGCGGCGACGTCAGCGGCGGCACGCATCGACGAAGCCCTCGAACAGCGGGCGGAACTCGCCCGTGCGCCAGAAGTTCTCGGGATGCCACTGCACGCCCAGACAAAACGGTCCCGGCCCCTCGACGGCCTCGATGACACCGTCTGGCGCCGTGGCCACGACCTCGAGACCTCGCCCCAGGTGGCGCACGGCCTGGTGGTGCCGGCTGTTCACCGGGCAGCTCTCGGCGTCCTCGAGTTTCTCCTGCATCAGCGTGGAGAGCCGTGAGCCCTTCGACGCCCACACTTCGTGGGCGATGGCAAAACGTGGTTCTCGCACGTCGTGGTTGAACGCGCCGTTCACCTCGCTCGGGATGTCCTGCACGAGGTCGCCTCCAAGCGCCACGTTCAGGACCTGCATGCCCCGGCAGATGGCAAGAGTCGGCAGCCCCGCCGTGGCCGCAGCGCGCACGAGCGCGATTTCGAAGGCGTCACGTCCCGCTTCGGACGCCGAGTACGAGGCATGCGGCGAGGCGCCGTAGAGGTCAGGGTTCACGTCGCTACCGCCGGTCAGCACTACGCCATCCACGCGGCCGACCACCGCGCCGGGGTCGTCGTCGGCCGACACTTCGAGCACCGTTGCGCCGGCTCGTTTCACCGACTCGATGTAGTCGGTCATCCGGCGGCAGTGGGCAATTGCAATCGTCGGCATGAGCACTCCTTACATGCGCGTGGGGACGTCGATGCCCATCGTGGACAGCGCCGCAGTGATCTGGTGACAGACGTAGCCGAGCGCCGCGGCCCGCCAGAGGCGGACCTCGGTCCGTTCTTCGCTCATGATCGGCAGCGCGTGGTACACGGCGTTGAACCCTTGGGCGAGGCCGAAGGCGTATTTCGCCAGCGCCACGAACTCGAGGGTGCGGACGACCTGCTCCACGACCTCATCGAGCCGCGCCGCCTCGAGCACCAGCGACCATAGACGATCGGCGCCGTCGTCGTCCACGAGCGCGTGTGGCGTCAGAGACGGCAGGGCGGCTACCACATCGGCCTCGGACAGGGCGTCGCGGTCGCGCAGTTTCTGGAAGATGTTGTTGGCGCGCACGACGGCATATTGCAGGTACGGTCCGCTCTCGCCTTCGAAGCTGAGCGCCTCGTCGATGTCAAACGCAATGACCTTCGTGCGCGAGTACTTCACCATGAAGTACCGCACGGCGGCCACGCCAATGCGCTCGGCCGTGCGCCGGGCTTCGGCGTCCTCCATCTCGGGGTTGCGGCGCGAGACCTCGCCGTACGCCTTGTCGATGAGGCGGTCGAGCAGGTCGTCGGCCTTGACGCCGAGGCCTTTGCGTCCCGACACCTCGACAAACGGCTTGGCGGCTTCCTCTGATCCCGACGGCGGCGCAAAGCCCAGATCCTTTGCCGTGGCGTGCGACAACGCCACCATCTCGTATGAGAAGTGGGTGTGGTTTGCGGCGGCCGCCGCGTGGCCAGCCGTGACGAGCGCCTGTTTCAGCAGTTTCTGCAGGTATGACTGCCGCACGTCGATGACGTTGACCGTGGCGTCCGCCGCGCCAAACGACGGGTGCGCGGCGACTGCGAGGTCGATGTGGCTGGTCGTGGCCCAGAGTGTCTCGCCGTCCAGGCGCGTCGCAAACGGCCGATACAGAAAATCGCGGCCAAGCAGCCCGGACTTCCAGAACTGGTAGGCCATGTCCTTGCCCACGTAGGTGACCGTACCGTTCGAGCGCACGATGACCTTCTCACGCGGCTCGCCTTCGCCCTCGACGCCGATGGAGTCGTCGGTCTCGACTGCGCCGTCTTCTTCGATCCGCATCACCCAGCATCCGGCGAGCCGCCCCTCGGGCTGCAAGAACACCGCACCCGACTGCTTCAGCAGTTCGAAGGCCCGCGCCCAAAATTGCAGGCGCAGGATGTCGCCTTCCCAGGTGAGCAACTGGTAGTCGATGCCCAGTCGGGCCATGGTGACCAGGTGGGTTCGCACGATGCGATCGGCCACAAACGCGCCGATGGCTGCCGTGGGGTCCACGCCGTGTTCGATGTCGTGCAGGGTGTGCGCGCGGATCGCCAGGCGCTCGCGGTCGCCGTCGTACCACTCCGTGACGCGGGCGTAGAGGTCCCAGCAGTAGTGGTCGAAC
>JANORI010000760.1:0-4783 GCA_031415235.1 Acidobacteriota bacterium
AACCCCATCGCGGGCGCGTCGTTCAACGCTCCGGCGAGCATCGCCATCGGCGTTTCGGTAAGCGACAGCGATGGGAGCGTGACGCAGGTCACGTTCTACGCGGGGAGCACGCTGCTGGGCACGGACGCGACTTCGCCTTACGCTTTCACTTGGAGCAATGTTGCCACCGGGAGCTACAGTCTCACGGCCCGGGCGGTGGACAATCGCGGGGCGACGAACATTTCCGCCGCCGTGCCGATCACGGTGCGGCCGTCCAACGGCGTGCCGGCCATCGTGGCCGTGGGCGCGCTCATCGAGAGCGAGAACGTGCCGGGTAACGGCGGCATTGACCCGGGCGAAACGGTCACCATCCGTTTCTTCCTGCGCAACACAGGCGGGAGCGACGTGGCGAACCTTACCGCCACGCTGGCGGCGTCTGGCGGCGTGGTGACGCCCAGCGCGGCGCAGAGCTACGGCACGGTGCCCTTTGGCGGTGCGCCGGTGGGGCGCTCGTATTCGTTCAGCGCCTCGGGCAGTCCGGGCGGGACGGTCACGGCCACGTTGCTGCTCACCAATGGTTCCACCAGCCTCGGCAGCGTGACGTTCCCCTTCATGCTGGGCGGCGCGGCGGCGTTTTCCACGCCGGTGGCGCTCAACATTCCCGACAGCGGCCCCGCGAGCCTCTATCCCGCGTCGATCTTCGTGTCCGGGCTGGCGGGCTTGGTGGACAAGGCCACCGTGACCTTCTCGAACCTGAATCACTCTTTCCCCGTGGACATCGACGCGCTGCTCACGGGCGCGGGCGGCCGGAACGTGATGCTCATGAGCGACGCGGGGGCCAGCATCGACATCGTGGACGTGGTGCTGAGCTTCGATGACGCGGCGGCGGCGAGCCTGCCCACGGACCTCACGACCGCCATCACCAGCGGAACCTATCGGCCCACGGACGCTGAACCCGGCGAAATCATGCCCGCCCCCGCGCCCGCCGGGCCGTATGGCGCGGCGCTGTCCGTCTTCCGCGGGCAGAACCCCAACACCACCTGGTCGCTCTACGTCGCGGATGACACGTCGGGCGACTCCGGCCGCATCGCCAACGGCTGGCTGCTTTACCTCACCACCTTCGATCCCATCAACCCGGTGAGCGACCTGGCCGTGACCGTGGCGGACTCGCCCGATCCGGTGAACTACCTCGGCCATGTGACTTACACGGTGACGGTGACGAACACCGGTCCCGAAGGGGCGCTGAACGTGGCCCTCACGAACCAGTTTTCGTCCGGGCTGTCGTTCGTGAGCGCCAGCGTGGCGAGCGGACAGGGCAGTTGCAGCAATTCCGGCAACACAGTTCTTTGCGATCTTGGTTACCTCGGTTCCGGCGGCAATGCGGTCGTGACCGTCACCGCCAGCGCGCAGGCCATCGGGACGAGAAGCCTCACCGCCAGGGTGGGCGGACCGACGGTGGATTTCAACCCGTCGAACAATGCGGCGGTCGCCAGCACCACGGTCAGCGGTTCGGCGGATCTGGCGCTCACGGTGACGGACACGCCCGATCCTATCGCCACCAACAGCACGCTCACTTATACGCTCGTGGTCACGAATCGCGGCGTCAGTGCCGCGTCGAGCGTGACCCTCACCAGCGCGCTGCCCGCGGGCGTCACCTTTCAGTCCGTGGTTCCTTCCGGTGCCTGCAGCCAGTCCGGCGAGGTCGTGACCTGCGGACTGGGCATACTCGCGGCCAATGCCTCCTCGACCGTGTTCATCAATGTCACGACCCCCGCCACCTTCGGCATGCTGGCGATGCAAGCCGGCGTGTCGGCCAGCGCCCCGAGCGATCCGGTTTCGGGGAACAACACCGTGACGACGGTGACGACGAACGTGAACACGGTGATCAACATCGTGCCCGCGCTGGCGTTTCTGCTCACCGAAAACGGCCCGGTCAATGGCGGACTCGAACCCAACGAGACGGTGACGATGGCTTTTTATCTGAAGAACCTCGGCACGACGGCGGCGGGCAGCCTGACCGCCGGATTGCTCGCCAGCGGCGGCGTGACTTCACCGGGGGGCGTAATGAACTACGGCTCGCTGCCCGCCGATGGCGTGGCCGTGGCGCGAACGAACACCTTCACGGCCTCCGGCAGCCCCGGCGGCACGGTGACAGCCACGCTGACCCTGACCAACAACGGGCAGTTCATCGGCACGGTGAGTTTCAATTTCATCCTGGGCGGCGTCTATGGGTTTGCCAGCGCCACCCCCGTCGCCATCCCCGAGTTCGGCACGGGCACGCCCTACCCCAGCACGATCACCGTCGCCGGCCTGGCGGGCACGATCCGCCAGGTGACGGCCACGCTCTCCAACCTCGCGCACACCTACCCGAACGATTTGGAAATCCTGCTCGCCTCGCCGGCGGGGACGAACGTGCTGCTCTATGCCCATGCCGGCGGCGGCATCCCCGCCAGCGACGTGACCCTCACCTTCGACGACGCGGCGGCCACGCTGATCCCTCAGGGCGGCGCGCTGGCGGGCGGCACGCACCGTCCCAGTGTTTATCCGCCGCTCACGGTGCTGCCCGCGCCCGCGCCCGCGGCTCCGTATGGCGCGGCCTTGGGCGCGTTCACCGGCAGCCACCCGAACGGCGTCTGGTCGCTCTACGTTTACGATCCCTCCTTCTTCGACGGCGGCACCCTCGTCGGCGGCTGGAGCCTCGCGTTGACCACGGTGGGCACCGTCAATCCCGCACCCGCCGTCCTGAGCCAGCCGGCCGTGACCACCAACCAGCAGTTTCGCTTCCTGCTCACCGGCGCGACGGGCGACACCTACCGCATCGACGCCTCGACCGACCTCGTGAACTGGTCGTCCGTCGGCACGCTGACCCTCACCAGCGCGGCGCAACTGTTCACCGATGCGCAGACCACCGGTGGGGCCGCAAGGCGGTTCTACCGGGCGTGGCGGGTGCCTTGAACTGGGCTTTCATGGATTGGACCGCAACGGTCAATTCCGGACGTCCGTGGCACTCGGCAATTCTTGCCGGTTTTCGGGCAAGTCATTCATGGAAAGCAGTTTGGGTGGCGGTGACTGCCGAAAGGGGTGTGGTTGAACGCCGTTTTTTTGCGGAAATACCAGAACGGTCACCCTCTGAACGGCGTTTGGAGGGTGACCTCTCGGGTACGGGGTGGGTCCGAACGGCGTTTCGGGGGTGACCTCTCGGGTACGGGGTGGGGTAAAACGTCGTTCAGAGGGTGACCTCTCGGGTACGGGGTGCCTCCGCACGACGTTTTGAGGGTGACCTTTCGGGTACGGGGTGGGTCGGAACGACGTTTTTTGCCTACCCGACCGGGTGCGGGGTGCGATCAAACGGCGTTCGAGGGGTGCCCTTTCGGGTACGGGGTGGGTTGGAACGGCGTTTGAAGGGTGGCCTTTCGGGTACGCGATGGGGTGAAACGGCGTTGGGGAGGAAACAATTCCGCGCGTTACCGAAGGAGATCACTTCGCCAGGTGACACGCCGCGTGGCGTCCCGGCGCGATCTCGCGCAGCGCGGGCACTTCCCTCTGGCACCGCAGTTCGGCCACGGGACAGCGCGGGTGGAACGGGCAGCCGCCCGGCGGATGAATCGGCGAGGGCGGATCGCCGCTGAGAATGATGCGCTGGCGCTTCGAGTCGGGATCGACCGTCGGCACCGCGGAGAGCAGCGCCTGGGTGTAGGGATGCAGCGGCGCGCGGCAGACGGACGGCGCGTCGCCGGACTCGACGATGCGCCCCAGATACATGACCAGCACGCGATGGCTGATGTGTTCCACCACCGCCAGGTCATGCGCGACGAACAGGTAGGCGATGCCGTGCTCGCGCTGGAGATCCTGCAGGAGGTTGATGATCTGCGCCTGCACGGAAACATCGAGCGCGCTCACCGGTTCATCACAAACGATCAGTCGCGGCTCCACGGCCAGCGCGCGGGCGATGCCGATGCGCTGGCGCTGGCCGCCGCTGAATTCGTGCGGGTAACGCTCCGCGTGCGAGGCGTCGAGGCCCACGTCCTTGAGCAGCGCTTCGATGCGGGCTCGCCGGTCCGCGGCGGCCGGCGCAAGCCGGTGGATGTCCAGCGCCTCGCCGATGATGTCCGCGACGGTCATGCGCGGATTCAGCGAGCCGTAGGGATCCTGGAAGATCATCTGGAACTTCTTCCGGCGCGCGCGCAGGGCGTCGCTGCCGAGGCGCGTGATGTCTTCACCGTCGAAGATGATTTCTCCCGCAGTCGGCTGGGTGAGGCGCATGACGGCGCGGCCCAGCGTGGTCTTGCCGCAGCCGCTTTCGCCCACCAGCCCGACGGTCTCGCCGGGCGCGAGGCTGAGGCTCACGCCGTCCACGGCCCGCACGAACTCGCGCGCGCGGCTGAACAGCCCGTGGCGCACGGGGAAATGGACTTTGAGGTTGCGGACTTCGAGGAGGTTCATCGGGCGAAACGCGGCCTCACGGCTCAGGAATCTCCAGCGCACGGCAAATCTTCCGCGCGAGCAGATCGGGGATTTCAGAGTGTCGTGGCACCGGCTCGCGCCGGCCGGTCGTTGGGTTCCAATAAATGGAATGGGAGCCGCCCTCGCGCTTCAACGGCCGCCCGTGCCTTTCGAGATGCCGGACCAGTTCGCGCCGTTTCACGCGAGTTCGAGAATCTGGGCGCCGCTCGGCAGTTGCTTGCGCGCGTCCTCGCGACGATCCTCCATGAGCAACTCGATGGCGTCCCGCAAACTCTGGACGCACTCCTGTTCCGTCTCGCCCTGGCCGTTGGCTTCGGGGACTTCAGGGCAGAAGGCGATG
>JANORI010000761.1:0-4218 GCA_031415235.1 Acidobacteriota bacterium
GCGGTCGTGAGCGCCCAGCCGGCTTCGATCACAAAGGGCATGGCGGGCACGGCAGGAACCGGCGTGGGGACGGCTCGAGGGGCCTGGGCGGCGAGGGCGTGGGTGCTTCCCAGCACTCCCGCCGCCCCGAGTCCGTTCGACAGCCATTGACGACGGGTCAATCCGCGGGTCGGGCGGCCGTCTATGTCGGGTGGATGGCAGAGACAGCTCATGTGGCCACACTGTAACCCCAGAGCCGGCCGTGGGTGACTCCCGCGTGCCGCGGCGTGGTCGCCGTCCTCGACGCGCGCCGTTTGACGGACCCGTGTGGGGGCGCTAGACTCCGCGTCTCCGGCCGTGTTCCACGCAGCATGGCCGTTGTGCGTACGCTGCCGGCTGACACGTCCGGCGGCGGCGCCGCATCTCAGGTAGCGGCTGTGTGTTTCGGGGGCGCGTATGAACCTGGCAGTGCTGGCAAATGTGGCGGTGTTCGTCCTGGCGATGTTCTGGCTCTACCGTCGCCGGAAGAGCGGCGGCACGGTGGCGAGCAACGTGCTCATCGCCGTGCTGCTTGGCGCGGCGCTCGGTGCGGCGGCCCAGGGCGTGTACGGCTTCGGCGCTCCGGCCGTGACTGGCGCCATGACGTGGGTGGGCGTGGTGGGCGGCATCTACGTGCGCCTGCTGCAGATGATCATCGCGCCGCTGGTGCTCTTCTCCATCCTGTCGGCAGTGACGAAGCTGAACGACACGCGGTCGCTCGGCAAAATCAGCGCCGGCGTGCTCGGCATGCTCATCGCCACGACGGCCATGGCCTCGGTGATTGGCATCGTGGTGACCCAGCTCTTCGGGCTACGTGCCGAGGGCCTCGTGCGCGGCGCGCGCGAGCTCGAGAAAGGCGCGTCCATGGAAGCGCGCCTGGGCGACCTGGCCACCATCAACATCCCGTCGTTGCTGCAGTCGTTCGTGCCCACGAACATCTTTGCCGACCTGGCGGGCACGCGCTCCACGTCCACGATGGGCGTGGTGGTGTTTGCGGCAATGCTGGGTTTCGCCGTGCTGACGCTCCGGAAAGACAATCCGGAACTCGGGGACCGGGTGCTGAAGGGCATCGAGACGCTGCAGGCGCTCGTCCTGCGGCTCGTGCGCATGGTGCTGCGGCTCACGCCCTACGGTGTGCTGGCGCTCATGACGCGAGTGGTCGCGACCTCGAACGTCAATGACGTGCTCGACCTGGGCGGCTTCGTGGTGGCCTCGTACGTGGGCCTCGCGGTCATCCTGCTGATGCACGCCACCATCATTGCCCTGGCGGGTCTCAGCCCCGTGCGCTTCTATCAGAAGATCTGGCCGACGCTCACCTTCGCGTTCACGTCGCGGTCGAGCGCGGCCACCATTCCGCTTAGTGTCGAGACACAGGTGGGCCGCTTGGGGGTCTCGCCCGTGATTGCCAACTTCGCGGCCAGCTTCGGCGCGACCATCGGGCAGAACGCCTGCGCCGGACTCTATCCCTCGATGCTCGCCATCATGATTGCGCCGAGCGCCGGCATCGACCCGACGTCGCTGTCGTTCCTTGGCTCGGTCGTGGCCGTGGCCACGATCGGCTCAATCGGCATCGCCGGCGTGGGCGGCGGCGCCACGTTTGCGGCGCTCGTCGTGCTGTCGAGCCTGAATCTGCCCGTGGCGCTGGCGGGGCTGCTCATCTCGGTCGAGCCCCTCATCGACATGGGCCGCACCGCCGTCAACGTGAGCGGGTCGATGACGGCCGGCACGGTGACCAGCCGCTGGTTGGGTCAAACCGACATGGCGGTCTTCGCCGGGGACGAAGCGCTCGCGCCGACGGCGGCCGAGGATGCAGCGGCGCACGTGCGGCAGCGGGCCGTGCCCGCCGCCTAGTCGGCCACCGAGGCTCGTTGGGGCCACTGGCTCGGTGTACGATCGGCGTGAGCCCCTGACATGCCACTGACGTCGTTCCAGCGCCTGGCCCTCATCACGACGCTGCTGACCTATGTGCTGATTGCCGTCGGGGGACTGGTGCGTGCTTCGGGTGCCGGTCTGGGCTGTCCCGATTGGCCGAAGTGTTTCGGATCGTGGATTCCGCCCGCCTCGGCTGCGGAACTGCCCGCAGAGTTCGACCCCGCGCAGTTCAATCCCACGCTGATGTGGACCGAGTATCTGAACCGCTTGCTCGGCGTGAGCGTGGGCTTTGCCATCCTCGGCACGACGGTATCGGCGTGGCGGCGTCATCGGCGCGCTCCCCGCGTGCTCTGGCCCATCGTGGCTGCGCTGCTGCTCACCGGATTCCAGGGCTGGCTCGGCGGCCGCGTCGTGGTTCATGAACTTGCCGCGTGGATTGTGACGGCGCACATGCTCGTGGCGCTCGCGATCGTGCAGTTGCTGCTGTGGGCCACGGTGGAGTCGCTGGTGGCCGATCGGCCGGCCGCGCGCCTCTCCGCTGCTCTGTGTGCGTTCGGGTGGTGGGCCTGGGCGGCGACGGCGCTGCTGCTCGTACAGGTGGCTTTCGGCACGCTCGTGCGCGGCAAGGTCGACCAGGCCCTCGACGCGGCCGTGCCGAGGCTTGACGCGCTCGGCACGGTGGGCGCGCTCGACGCCATTCATCGTGAGCTGGCCATGGTGGTGACCCTGACGGTCGTGGCGCTGTGGCTGTGGGTGTGGTTGCGGCACGGCGGGCACACGGCGCTCGGACGCGCGGCCGGCGCGGCGCTTGGCGCCGTCGTGGCACAGGTGGTGGCGGGCATGGCGCTTGCCGGCCTGGCGCTGCCACCGGCGGCGCAGGTGGCGCACCTCACACTGGCGAGCGTGCTGCTCGGCGCGCTGACGGCCGTGGCGCTCGTGGCGTGGCGCTGGCCGGCCGGCGCGGCATCGAACTCAGCGTCGGCGACATGATCGCCGTCGTCGTCGGCGACCCACTCTTCGCCGCGTTCCTCACCTTCACCCTCGTCTTCGTGGCCACGCCGGGCGCGACCACTGCGGTGGTCGTGCGCAACGCGCTTGACGGCGGCCGCCGCGCAGGGCTCTTCGCGGCGCTTGGCGCGGCCACGGCCAATGCCACGCATGCCACCGTTGCGCGAGTGGCCGGTGCGGCGCTGCTACTGATGTGGCCGGGCGCGCTCGATGCGATTCGCCTGGCCGGAGGCGGATTCCTGGCGTATCTCGGTCTGCGAGGACTGTGGGTGCTGCGCGCACCGGGCGCGCTGCCGCTCGCGATGCCAACGACCGGCAACACGGCGTCGCACCATCGCAGTTTCGTCGAAGGCCTCACCGTGAACCTGCTCGGGCCCGTGATTCTGACGTTCTACCTGGCCGTGGTGCCGACCTTCATGCGGCCCGCGTGGCCACCATCGGCCTACGTCGTGTTGGCGGCCAGCCACGTCACGATGGCCTTCCTGTGCCATTCGGCGTGGGTGCTGGCGTTGCACCAGATGCGCGCCGTGTTCCAGCGCGACGGGCCGCGCCGCGCGCTGGGCCTAGCCGCTTCGCTGGCGATGCTGGTGCTGGCTGCGCGCGTGTTGCTCAGCTAGTCGATGACTAGCGCGCGGGTCACCGACGACTTCATGCGCACGTTCAACACGAAGGCTCGTCCGGGGAATCTGTGGGTGATTGTCGGGCTCAGCACTGCGGTTGACTGAGGAATCGGTGGAGTCTGCGGCAGGTGGAGTCGAAGCAGCGTTGCGCGTCCTCGGAGCCGTTGTAGATCAGCGGGCCGCCGTCGGCATGGACGACATCGCGCAGAAGACGGACCGCCGCGACCTTTCGCAGCGCAGGGTCGTCGTTCAGGTCGCGGATGATCTCGCCGCCCAGTATCCACAGGTTGTTCACGTGCGTGCGCATGGTCTTCGGGGACAGACGCGAGGAGGCGAGATGCGCGATGAATCGCCGGAAGCACGCCAGCAGTTGTTCACCCGGGGGCAGGTCGTGGTCCAGCCCCATCCACGAGCGCGGCCACGTGTCCAGATCGCGACCGTAGGCGGACCCATCTGAGGCCGGCGCCCGCGTGGCGGCGCGGGGGACGCGGGACTTGCCCCGTACAATCGTCCGTCCCATGGAACTGATCACGATTCTAAACCACTGCTATCGCCATCGCGGATTCGTCTACGCACACGCCCGTTTCGGCCCAGACCGGAAGAGCATCGACGTGGATGTCCGACCGCGGGCGGGCTCGGCGGCACGCTGCTCGGGGTGCCACCAACCGGCGCCTGGGTACGATCATCTGCCCGAGCGGCG
>JANORI010000762.1:0-1708 GCA_031415235.1 Acidobacteriota bacterium
GTTCGAGTTCTACCGGGAGTCGATCGCGACAGGCGTGCCCAGTGCCCCGGCGAGTGCGGCAGCCACGCTGGCCCGTGCCGTCGACGAGATGTGGCCCCTATGGACCGAGCAGCCGGCGGGCCGTCTCGGGGTCGTGGCCGACGGCGTGTCGGTCGTGGCCGTCTGGCGACGCACTCCCACCATGGCCGCCGCCATCGTCGGGCGCGCGGAGGCACTCGCGGCTGACGCCGGTGTGGTCACGCGGCAGGACCTTCGCGTGTCGCTCGAGGATCCGTCAGGACGGCTGGCGTGGGGAGCCCTGCCCGGCGATCGGCCGAGCAGCGCCAGAACGGCTCGCGAGACGGGACTGCCGTGGACACTGCGGGTGGCGCCGGTTGACGGCGGTCCAGACGAGCCGCTCGCTGCACGGCGGCGAAGCCTGCTGGTCGGCGCCTTTGCGCTGATGGCGCTGGTCGTGGCTGCCGCCAGCTATGCGGTCTTTCGCGCGGTCGACCAGGAACTGGGTGTGGCTCGTCTGCAGAGCGATTTCGTCGCCACCGTCTCGCACGAGTTTCGCTCGCCCCTCACGGCGATGCGTCACCTGACCGAGCTGCTCGAAGACGGTCACACGCCGGCAGACCGGGCGCCGCACTACTACCGCGCGCTCGGCAAGGAGACGCGCCGCCTTCAGGCGCTCGTCGAGAGCCTGCTCGACTTCGGCCGGATGGAGGCGGGCCGACGCACCTACCAGATGGCGGAGATCAGCGCGAGCGCGATCGCCGAGCGGGTGCTCGAAGAATTCGCCGACTCGCCTTTCCTGCGGCGCATCGAGTGGACCGACCCCGAGACCGGCGCGTCGGCACACACCGGTGCCATTCGCGCCGACCGCGATGCCTTGGCGCTGGCCCTCCGCAACCTGGTGGACAACGCGCTCAAATACTCGCCCGACACCGCTCCCGTCCGCCTCTCCGTGCACTCGGACGCCGAGTCCACGCGCATCGCCGTGGCCGACGAGGGGCCAGGCGTGCCGCGCCGCGAGCAGCGCGACATCTTCCGGAAGTTCGTGCGAGGCACCGCGGCCAGCCTGTCGAACAGCAAGGGCACCGGCATCGGACTGGCCATCGCCGACCACATCGTGCACGACCACGGGGGGCGCCTGACGCTCGAGAGCGGCCCCGGGCGCGGCAGCTGTTTCACGATTGTGCTGCCGACCGTGCGTCTGATCGCGGTTCCGATTGCGCTCCCGGTTCACACGAGGCACACATGAGCCCCACGTTGCCAGTCACGCGCCTGCTGATCGTCGAGGACGAGCCCAGCATCGCTCTCGCCCTCGGAGACGATCTCACGCGAGAAGGATACGAGACCGTGGTTGTCTCCGACGGAGTCGAGGCGGTGCGACGCGCCCTGGCCGAGCCCTTCGATCTCATCCTGCTCGACGTCATGCTGCCGGGCATGGACGGATTCGACGTGTGCCGCGAGGTGCGGCGCGCCGGCCGCACGATGCCCATCGTGCTGCTGACCGCGAAAGCGCAGGAGGCGGAGAAAGTGCTCGGCCTCGAACTTGGTGCCGACGACTACGTGACGAAGCCCTACAGTGCGCGGGAACTGCGCGCCCGGATCAAGGCGCACCTACGCCGCCGTGAGGCGCCAGCGCCAGACCGCTATCGATTCGGCGATGCCGAGCTGGACCTGACACGCTGCGAGCTTCGGCGCGCGGGCGCGGTCGTGG
>JANORI010000763.1:0-2058 GCA_031415235.1 Acidobacteriota bacterium
ACGCTGCTCTCGATGGGCATGCTGCAGTTGCCGCCCGCGATGATCTCGCTGCCGTTCAAGGTGCTGCTCTTCGTGCTCATCGACGGCTGGAACCTGCTCGTCGCGTCGCTCGTGAAGAGCTTCCTGTGAGCGGCCAGGCCCACACCAACAAACACTGCGACTCGCGAGGCGCAGCACTCTTTGGGACGTGCCGGTCCGAGGCGGAGGCTCGCTAGAGATGTCTGAAGCGCTCGTCGTCGGCATCGTCCGCCAGGCCATCGAAACGGCCGTCATGGTCACACTGCCGATGCTGGCGGCTGGCCTCGTGGCGGGCGTGCTCGTGAGTGTGTTCCAGACCGTTACCTCGATTCAGGACAACGTGCTGGCGTTCATCCCGCGTGCGGCCGCCATCTTCGCCGCGTTCGCCGTGACGTTTCCGTGGATGCTGCGGGTGGTGTCGG
Organism: Acidobacteriota bacterium; assembly: GCA_031415235.1. Lineage (GTDB taxonomy): Bacteria > Acidobacteriota > Vicinamibacteria > Vicinamibacterales > UBA2999 > CADEFD01. The sequence continues at coordinate 441 of JANORI010000763.1, forward strand.
GATTCGCCAAGGGTCTCATCGAGCGTCTGCCGGAGCTGGTGCGGTGAACGAGTTCTCGACCGTGGCCGAGCTCGGCATCCTCATCGCCCGGCCGGCTACGCTCGTCGCCGCAGCACCGGTCTTCGGCGGCGCCTTCGCGCCGACGCAGGTGCGGCTCGGCTTGTCGATCTTGCTGGCGATCCTGATTGCGCCGATGGTGCCGCCCATGGCGCTCCAGTCCACCGTGGGTCTGGGCCTGCTCGTGGCCCGCGAGATGGCGATTGGCCTGGTGATGGCCCTGGCGTTGCGGGCGGTCATTGCCGGCGCCGAACTCGGCGGGCACCTGACCGGCAATCAACTGATGCTGTCGTACGGATCGGTCGTGGACCCACAAGGCGGCGTGCGCAACAACATGATCGCCAATCTGTACGGCAACCTCACGCTGCTCACGTTTCTGGCCATCAACGGCCACCACGCGCTCCTGCGCGCCCTCGTCTCGTCCTACACCGCGCTGCCCATCGGCACCGGAGGCGTCGGTCCGTCGCTGGCGGCCTCGGTGACGCAGTTGCTGGGGATCGTCTTCGTGCTTGGGGTGCGGCTGGCCGCGCCGCTCGTGGTCGTGATGCTGCTCGTGGAAGTGGGCATGGCGCTGATGGCGCGCGTGGCGCCGTCGTTGAACCTGATGGCCGTCGCGCCGCCGGTGCGCATCGTCGTCGGCCTGCTGGCGGTGGCGGCGATGGTGCCGCTGCTGCCTTCGGTCGTGACCCGCGCGTCGTCGGGCATTGCCCAGATGGCGCTCCAGGCGGCGGCCGCGTTCCGCTGACGACGCCATGGCCGAGGCGCAGACCGGAGAGAAAACCGAGAAACCTTCTGCAAAGAAGCTGCAGGAGGCGCGCAAGCACGGCAACGTGCCGCGCAGCGCCGACTTCGTGGCGGCGCTGTCATTGCTGGCGGTCACCACCGCACTGGCCAATACCGGCGCCATGAGTCTCGCGCGTCTGCGCTACCGGCTCATCGACGGCCTGAACGCGCTCGACTCGTGGGCACGCACGCCCGTGACGCCCGAGGCCCTTGGCGTGATCGTGATGAACGACGGCGCGACGCTCGGCCTGATCATCGCGCCCGTCATGATCGCGGCAGCCCTCACGGGGCTGGCCGGCAACCTCGTCCAGTCGGGCTGGGTGTTCGCCCCAGAGAAGCTGACCCCGGACTTCACGCGGCTCAGCCCCATGGCCGGGCTGCGGCGGCTCGCGCCCATGCAGTCGGGCATCACGCTGCTCAAAGCCGTGCTGTCGGTGACCATCGTGACCTCGTTGCTCTGGTCGCTCGGCGCCGAGGCGCTGGCCGAGACGCCGCGGCTCGCGTGGATGTCGCCCTCGGGGGCCGGTGCGGAAGCGTGGCGCTGGATCTGCCGCCTGATCATGCAGGGCGGCGGCGCGTTGCTCGCGCTTGCGGCCGCCGACATGGGTTGGCAATGGTGGCGCCACTACCAGTCGCTCAAGATGAGCAAGCAGGACCAGCGCGACGAGTCGAAGTCGAGCGAAGGCAACCCGGAGATCAAGGCCCGCGTGCGACGCGCGCAGCGCGACATGACCAGGAAGCGCATGCTCGCCGACGTGAAGACGGCGACGGTCGTCAT
>JANORI010000764.1:0-1577 GCA_031415235.1 Acidobacteriota bacterium
AGGACGTGCTGTTTGAGGCGGTTGGGGGCAAGCTGCTGCGTCTGCCCCTGCGCCTGATTCGGCGAGCCCGTCTCGAAGTGGAGTTTTGAGGAACATGGCGACCAATCCGTTGATGCAGACCATCGAGGCACTGGCCAAGGAAAAGGGCATCGAGCCCGGCGTGGTCATCGCCGCCATGGAAGAGGCCGTGCTGACGGCCTCGCGCAAGTACTACAAGGCCGGCGAAGAGCTGAAGGCCAAACTCAACACTGACAGCGGCCAGATCGAACTCTTCGCGGTGAAGACGATCGTGGCCGAGGTGACCAACCCCGCCACCGAAATCTCCTTGGCCGAGGCACTCGAGATGTACGGCGCCGACGCGGGCGTCGAGGTCGGCTACCAGATCGAATTCCCGAAGAGCACCGAGGTGCTGGGTCGCATTGCGGCACAGACGGCCAAGCAGGTCATCTTCCAGAAGGTCCGCGAAGCCGAGCGCGACAACGTCTACGAGGAATTCAACCAGCGCGTGGGCGAAGTGGTCACGGGCCTGGTCAAACGCTTCGAGCAGGGCGACATGATCGTGGAAGTCGGCCGCATCGAGACCATTCTGCCCCGCAAGGAGCAGTCGCGCGCCGAGAGCTACAACCAGGGTGACCGGGTCCGCGCGGTCATCCGGGGCGTGAGCAAGAATGCGAAAGGCCCCCAGGTCGTGCTGTCACGCACCGACCCTGCCCTGCTCATCAAGCTCTTCGAGCAGGAAGTCCCGGAAATCTACGACGGCACCGTGACGATTCGCGGGGCGGTGCGTGAAGCCGGCGACCGCGCCAAGGTGGCCGTCTACTCCCGCGAGCGCGACATCGACCCGGTGGGCGCATGCGTGGGCATGAAGGGCACACGCGTGCAGGCGATCATCCGTGAGCTGCGCGGCGAGAAGATCGACATCGTCGAGTGGTCCGACGACCCGGCGGGCTTCGTGATGAGCGCGCTCAGCCCGGCAAAGGTGCAGCGCGTCTCGATCACCTCGGATGAAGACCGGGTGATGGAGGTGCTGGTGGAAGACAGCCAGCTGTCGCTCGCCATCGGCAAGAAGGGCCAGAACGTGAGGCTCGCCGCCAAGCTCACGGGCTGGAAGATCGACATCAAGAGCGAAGAAGACAAGCGCCGCGAGGTCGAGGCCGAATTGGGCGCACTCGAATCCGGCAGCGCTGACGACGATGCGGCGCTCGATGGCGATGCACCGGTGCCGGCGGTTGACGACGGGGCGCAGGCGAGCGCCGACGACTCGGCCTTGGCCGAAGACGCCGCGGCGGCGCCAGACGCCGTGCCCGCCGCGGGCACGCAGGAACAGTAGCGGCAAGCGGCATCGACCTGCCGGACGTTGTCCGACGGGTGCCGGCTCGGGAACGCGTTTATCAGGGGTGACTGTTGGCCACTGTCAGGATCTTCAAAGTCGCAGAGTTGTTGGGTACGACCAGCCAGGAGGTCCTCCAACTGCTCAAGCAGAACCACGGGATCGAGCTGAAGAGCGCATCGAGCACCGTGGAGGAGATCGTGGCGCGCCAGTTCGTGGAGCGCCTGGCGCGTCAGCGTTCGATCGA
>JANORI010000765.1:0-1814 GCA_031415235.1 Acidobacteriota bacterium
CGCCGGTCAGCCCGGCGAGGTCGATGCGGTGACGCGCGCCGCCGAAGCACAATTCGAACCCGCCGTGGACCAGGCCTTCGTCGTGCAGGCGCGCGGCCACGTTGGCCTCGCCGAGCAGATCGACGCTCGTCTGTTCGAGCATGCCGGCACGGATCCGGCCGAGCACGTAGTCGCCGCTGCGCCGCTCGAGTATGACGTTGTCGATGCCTGCCCGGTGCAGCAGTTGCCCCAGCAGCAGGCCGGATGGACCGGCGCCGATGATGGCCACCTGCACGCGTCGCGTCCCCATGGTGCTGAGCTACTCCACGACGCCGTAGTCGAGTTCGGCCAGCGACGGACGCTGGTTGAGTTCGTCCACGCCGAAGCCGGCCGTGGTCCGATAGCCTTCGGTCACGGCGAGGATCTCTTCGGGTGAGATGACCTCATGGAGGGCGGTGCCGCGCAAGCCGTCGGGAGCGCGCTCCTCGACGAGTTGCATCGGCCGCTCGGGTCCCATACCGCGGTTCGCCAGCGATGCGGCTGGTCGCCGGCCGGCGACGCTCGTCGTACACGGCGAGCGCGCGTTCCACGTCATCACCATGGCAGCGCAGGCAACCGGCCAGGGTCCGTGCGTCGAGAATGGCCTGCGACGCGCCGTTCGAACCCACCGGATACATCGGGTGCGCCGCGTCACCGAGCAAGGTCATGCGGCCGTGCGACCAGCGCGCGATCGGATCGCGGTCGACCATGGGAAACAGGAACGTGCCGCCAGACCGGCGGATGAGGTCCGGCACGTCGAGCCACGGCCACCCCCACGACTCGAACTGGGGCAGGAACTGGTCGAGCACGCCGGGGGTGTTCCAGTCCTCACGCTCGGCCAGCTCCTCGCCCTCGACCCGCAGCTCGGCGATGAAATTGACCACTTGGCCGCCGCCCGGCCGATCGGCGACCGGGTAGGCCACAAACTTCTGGTGGCGATGCAGCGGCCAGCGTGAGACCGGCCGTGAGGATGGCGACTATCGGGGATGTCGCATTGACGTGCGTCCTCGCAAGCCTGGCGCGTTCCGTGCGTGGACACGCGTCGGGCGTGCCTTCTGCCTATGGTGCGCGATGAGAGCGGATTCTACCGCGTGAACCGCGCGGGCGCTCGGCGACGCGTCGCATCGATGTGTTACGTTACTCTGCAATTTGAGGAACGCCGTGCCACACGTCATCGAACGCGCCCCGACCGGTCGCGCCAAGTGCCGCGGATGCGGCAGGGCCATTGCCAAGGACACGTTGCGCATCGGCGAAGCCGTGCCCAACCTGTATGCGGAGAAGGACGGCGCCGAGAGCCTGCACTGGCACCACCCGCAGTGCGCAGCGTTCAGGCGTCCGGAGGCGTTCCTCCAGGCTGTCGATGGCTCGGATCTGACGCTGCCGGACCGTGACGCGCTCGTGGCCGTTGCCGCAGAGGGCGTGGCCCATCATCGGCTGCCGCGCCTCGATCGCGCCGAACGGGCCTCGTCCGGCCGGGCGGCGTGCCGCGCGTGCCGAGCGGCCATACCGAAGGACGCCTGGCGCATCGCCCTGCTCTTCTGGCAAGACGGCCGCTTCGCCCCGGCCGGCTTCGTGCACGCCACGTGCGGGGCGACCTACTTCGAGACGGCCACCATCCTCGACCGGCTGCGCCACTTCACGCCGGACCTGACGAGCTCGGACCTCGACGCGCTGGCGCGCGACCTCGCGGCCGGCCCAGCGCTGACAGCCGCGCCCACTCACCCTTCATCATGAACCCGGATCGCCTCACAGGTCTCATTGCCGCCTTTGCGCTCACGGCGATGGTCGGAGCGCAG
>JANORI010000766.1:0-1855 GCA_031415235.1 Acidobacteriota bacterium
ACGCCGCCATCGGGGCCATCACCAACGTCCAGTTGCCGAGCCCTCGCCACCTCTACTGGCCCGACCTCGACATCGACTTAGCCGTCGAGTCCCTCGAAGACCCCGAGAAGTATCCGCTCGTGAGCCAGGTGCAGCCTAACAAGGCGTTGCAGCCGACGAGCCGCCGACAGCGGCCGGCGAAATCGAAGCCGCCTGCCCGAACGGCTCGCGGCTGAACGCCGTTCCGTTAGACAGCGGGAACGATCACCTACCGAGTTCGGGAATGCCCAACCCCCGACAGATCTTCCGAGCGAGCACGTTGCTGATCTCCGTGTGTCGCGGAACCGCCTCGGTGGCGCCGCCGTTGGGGTTCGTCCACAGGGAATGCGCGGCACCTTCGCGCTTGAGGACGCAGCCGAATCTTCGGAGGTGCTGCAGCAGGGCGCTGCGCTTCACCGCAGAACCACCGTCTCCTGTTCGGCATCAGCCGGCAATCCGCGGAGGCCGTCTTCGCGGCGATCTTGCAGAATCAAGGCAATCGCTTGCGTGAGGTTCTCGCGGGCTTCCTCTCGCGTATGCCCTTGCCCGTTGGCGCCAGGAATCTCTGGGCAGTACCCGATGATCCACTCCCCGTCGCGCTCGAAGACCGCCGTGAATTCGTTGTGCATGGCCAAGCTCCAACGCCAACGATAGCGCGAGCGTGGCCCGCTGTCTAACACGCGGCTGCACCGGCGTCGGCCAACGGAATCGCTGGTCTTCGACCCACCTTTGGGCTGACGGGCCGCGGCGGGATCATCCCACTGGCGTTATCGTTGGACACCGTCGGGCCCATGTCCGCCCATGTCGCGGACTTGGCTCTCGCCTTGAACGTGATGGTCGGATCCGATTTACGCGACCCCGCGGTTATCGCGCGCCCTCCAGTGGATTACACCGCTTCTCTTGATCGTGCCACCCTGAAGGGTGCACGCCTAGGTCTCGCTCGAGACTTCATGGGAACCGACAAAGCGTGGGATGCCGTCATCTACGCCGCTGTCGAACACTTCCGCGCGCAGGGCGCGGAGGTGTTCGATGTTGCGCTTCCGCGTTACCTACCTGGGCTCATCGCGGGCGTGTATCCGACCATCCGCGACACCGAGTTTCGCAATCAGATCGAGGAGTATCTTGTGTCGTTGCCTCGCGCTGGTCTACCGCGCACGCACGCGGACATCATCCGACTGAGCGCGGCCATAGTGGCGCCGACGCGGGAAGGTTGGGTACCGAATCCTGCGCGGCTGGAGGCCTATCGGCGCGAGGCAGCAATGGACACGCTCCAGGATCAACCTTATAAAAGCGCGGTCGTCGAGGGGCGGAAGATTGTCCGCGATCTCCTCGAGTGGACTCTGAAGCAGCAGCGGCTCGACGCGCTGATAGGCCCAACGATACGGCCGGCCCGGCTCATCAGCGACGAGGCGATTCCCGACTCTAGGGGCTGGCGCGATCTGGGCAGCCTGGCGGGCTGGCCGGAGGTCGTTGTTCCGGCTGGCTACACCACGGAGCCGATGCTACCGGTGGGCATCTCGTTCCTCGGACCGGCGTTCAGCGAGGCGAGGCTGCTGGCCCTCGGTCATGCGTTCGAGCGTGCGTACCCGGTGCGTCGACTGCCGCCGACTACGCCAGCGTTGCAGGGCGAGCGCTTCGAGTACTGATGAAGCCCTGTGAACGGCCGTCTCCTAAGAAACTGACCCCTCGACAAGCTCGCCAGTCGCGCGATTGACGAGTTCGACGCCGAGGTTGGCGGCACGCTGGCGTAAGGCAGTGTAAATAAATAAACATAGCAACTTGGCGAGCGGGTTGCTATGCTGCGCAACGATGGGCATGCTCGCCGACCTGACAGCGA
>JANORI010000767.1:0-5064 GCA_031415235.1 Acidobacteriota bacterium
ACCGCGATGATCCCGCGCACGGGGTCGGCCGTACGGGGAAGCAGGAGCGTACCCTCGACGTCAACAGCCATGCGCGCATCCTGAGCGGACGCGGAGAACTCTTGGCCCGTGATCTCATTGGGCCGCTGCACCTGGCCGTCGACGACATAGGCCAGCGCGAGAAACGCGAGAAGGCAAACGGAGATGGAACGTCGCACGTGGCGTCCTCCTTTCGATCTGATCTGGCGATCTAGTGATCGGGTGGCAACGCGGCTATTGTAGGTGCGCATGCTCCGTGTCGCCCATCGCCTCGTTCTGCTGGTGTTCGTCGCCGTGGCGTGGCCTGGCGCCGCGTCGAGCCAGCCTGGAGCGCCCCTCACGGTGGAGCGCGTGGCCTCGTTGCCCAGCCTCATCGGCACGGCGCCAGCCGCGGCCACATGGTCGCCCGACAGCGCGCGCGTGGCCTTCTTGTGGAACGATAGCGGCTGGCCCTACCGCGACGTCTGGATTGCGGGCGCGGACGGAACGGGACTGCGGCGCGTCACCGACCTCCAGCGCCTGGATCCGGCGCCGGCGCCCCCGAATGGCGAGGACACCGCCGCGCTGGCGGCCCGCGCGGCCGCGCGCGCCCGCCCCGGCGCCAGCGAGCTGCTCTGGACGCCCGATGGCGCGCTGCTTGTCGTGCATCGCGGCCACCTGTTCCGCGTCGCGGTCAGCGGCGGCGCGCCCGAGCGGGTGCCGGTGGGTGACGACGTGTCGGACGTGGCGCTCTCGCCTGATGGCACGCGCGTCACGTTTCTGCGCGATGGCGACCTGTGGCTGTGGACGCGCGGCGGAGGTCCGCCCGGGCGCCTCACGGCGATTGGCGTGGCGGGCATCGGCAAGGTGCCGCTTGGCACCTACAACAAGCCCGATCGCGAAGTCGGAACGGGCGTGTGGGGCGCCGACTGGCCGCCGTACGCATGGGCCCCCGACGGCCAGACCATCGTGTTTCACGCGTCGGATCGGCGTCACCTGCGCGCGGTGCCGTTCCCGTCGTATCTCGGGCCCGAGACGGTCGAGAGCCAGTTGCGACGCGGCTATCCTGGCGACGAGAACGAGCGGCGCACCCTGTCGGTGCTGCATCTCTCGACCCGCGCCATCAAGCCCATCGCGCTCGAGGCGCCTGGCCGGCGTGGCATCAGCGACTTTCAATGGTCGCCGTCGGGCCGGCTGCTCATCGACCAGGTGTCCGACACCGGTGCGGAGCGCTGGCTCTTCGTGGTGGCACGCGGCGCCACCACGCCGACGCTCGTGTGGCACGACCGCCGCGACTCGCGCATCTATCCCGCCTATGTCGCTCGCTGGCACGCCGATGGCCGCCGCATCGTGGTCGTGGCCGATCTGGGCGAGCGCGATCAGGTCTTCGTGATCGATCCCGATGCTCCGACGCCCACGCCGGTGGCGCTCACACCCGACACGTGGGATGTGGCGGGGGAGCGCGGTGCCGCCACGCTCATCGCGCATCCAGGCACGCAGGCGCTCTACTTCACGGGCACCGGCAGTGGCCCCTACGAGCGGCACGTCTACCGACTGGCCGCGGACGATCGCGCGCCGGTAGCGCTCACGTCACTGCCCGGGGTGCACGTGCCGGTGCTCTCGCCGGACGGCCGCCGCCTCGCGTCGATCTGGTCCGACGACGTCACGCCGCCGGAACTGCTCGTGGGCGAGGCGCGGCCGGGCGCGAGGCTCGCGCGCGTCACCACGTCACCGCTGGCGGAGTTTGCGGCCCAGCGCTGGGTGCGGGCTCGCTACCAGACGTTCACCAACCGCGTCGATGGCTTCGAGGTGCATGCCCGCATCCTCGAGCCCGCGAATCTCGATCGGACGAAGCGGTATCCGATGATCTTCGGTCCCGTCTACTCGAACACCGTGCGCAACCGCTGGGGCGGGCTGACCGGCACGCTGCAGCAGTACCTGGTGCAGCGTGGCTACCTCGTGGTGCAGGTGGACGTGCGCGGCAGCGTTGGCTACGGCCGCCGCTTTCGCGAGGCCTTCCTCATGGACTACGGCGGCAAGGATCTCGACGATCTGCAAGCCGTAGTCGATGGGTTGAAGACCCTGCCCTACGTGGACGGCCAGCGCATGGGCATCTGGGGCAGCAGCTACGGCGGATTGCTGAGCGCCTACGCGCTGCTCAAGCGCCCAGGCATGTTCGTGGCAGGTGTGGCGGGCGCGCCGGCCACCGACCCGCACGCCTTCGGGCCTGATGACGTGGCCATCACGCGTTCACCCGACACCAACCCCGACGCCTTCGTGCGCGGCTCGGCGATGGCCCTGGGTGCCGACTTACAGGATCACCTGCTCATCATTCACGGCATGATGGACGACGTCGTGCCGTTCCGCACGACCATGGCGCTGGCCGAACGCCTGATGCTGCTGGGCAAGGACTTCGACGTGGCGACCGCACCAGCGGCCACCCACGCCTGGGCATCGCGCGAGCATTACGCGGTGTACTTCTATCGGAAGCTCACTCAGTACTTCGCTCAGTACCTTCGGCCCGACGCGAAGGACTAGCGGCTAGGGGAAGATCCCCAGCTCCATGTAGCTGCGCGCCACCTTGTGGATGGCGGTGAGGAACGCGGCGGTGCGCAGGTCGGGCACGTCCGGGTGCGTCTTCCGCGTATCGCGCAGACCGTGGTAGGCGTTGATCATGGTCTCTTCGAGGCCCGAGTTCACGAGGTCGAGTTCGTCGGGTCCCTTGGCCAGATCCGTGCGCTGCTGTTCGGTGAAGTTCTTGCCAGTCGCCAGCTCAATCGCCTTGAGCATCTGCCGCTCGTTGGCTTCCTCGTGCCGCTTCGACAGCCGGCCGAACCGCACGTGGGACAGGTTCTTCAGCCACTCGAAGTACGACACCGTGACGCCGCCGGCGTTGGCGTAGATGTCGGGAATGACCATGATGCCCTTCTGCCGGAAGATCGGGTCGGCGTCGGGCGTGGTCGGGCCGTTGGCGCCTTCGAGAATGATCTTCGCGCGCACGCGGGGCGCGTTCTCGGCGGTGAACTGATTCTCGAGGGCCGCCGGAATCAGGATGTCGCACTCCATCTCGAGCGCCTCGGCCGTGCTCGCCAGCGGCGTGGCGCCGGGGAACGTCAGAATGGAGGCGCCGCCTTTGCGATGCTGGAACACGTCTTCTTCGTGCAGGCCCTTCGGATTCGTGATCGCGCCTTCGCGCTCTGCGATGGCAACGACGACTGCGCCGGCCTCGCGACAGAACTTCGCGGCGTGGTAGCCGACGTTGCCGAGGCCTTGCACCACGACGCGCTTGCCCTCGAGCCCGGTCGTGAGGCCGAGCGCCGCCATGTCGTCTGCCTGGCCACAAGCCTCGCGAATGGCGAAGAACAGCCCGCGGCCAGTAGCTTCGCGCCGTCCGTTGACACCGCCCTGTGAGAGCGGTTTGCCGGTGACGCACCCAATGGCATCCAGGTCGCCGGGATGGAGCGCCGAGTAGGTGTCGGCAATCCACGCCATCTCACGTTCGCCGGTGCCGTAGTCGGGAGCCGGCACGTCGATGCCAGGACCGATGAAGTTCTTCTTCACGAGCTCGTGCGTGTAGCGCCGCGTGATGCGTTCGAGTTCCTCGACGGTGTACAGCTTCGGGTCGATCCTGATGCCGCCCTTGGCGCCGCCGTACGGCACGTCCACGATCGAGCACTTGTAGGTCATGAGGGCGGCAAGCGCCATCACTTCCTCTTCGTGCACGTCAGGCGCGAAGCGGATGCCGCCCTTGGTCGGTAGCTTGTGATGGCTGTGTTCCACGCGCCAGCCGTGGATCACCTCGATGCGCCCGTCGGCGCGCCGCAATGGGAAGTCGAAGCGGTAGATGCTGTTGCAGCAGCGGATCTGGCTGAGCAGACCTTCGGGATAGGTCGTGAACCGCGCGGCGGCGTTGAAGTAGCGGGTGACCTGGTCGAAGAACGTCTCGGTGGTGGCAGTCATAGGATGCAGCTCCGTGAACAGCGTAACCCGTCCGTTTGGATTTCGGGCTATTGGCCGAGCCAGGCGCGTGCTGTCAGTCCGTTGACACCGAATGACGAAATTGTCGTGACGGACGCCAAAACGTCGTCCGGCTGTCGACGAGATTCTGTCGTCACCCCAGAGCGGACTTCGTCGTGCGCACCGTGGTCGCACGTCACTGCACGGCCTGACGCGGAAAATTACGCTTCGTGGCGGACACGGCACATCCTTTGCCACAATTGCGGCTAGTATCGCGGCCATTCGGTGAAAAACGAGCCATGTTGCTGAACATTCTTCCCTTCGCCTCGCGGGATTTCGCCGTGGACCTCGGTACTGCCAACACGGTGGTCTTCGCCCCCGGGCGAGGCATCGTCGTCGATGAGCCGTCGATTGTCGCCATCAACACCCAGAGCGACAAGACCGAGGCGGTGGGCCATGCCGCTCACGCCATGCTCGGGCGAACGCCCGCGAACATCACGACCATTCGCCCCCTGCGCGACGGCGTGATTGCCGACTTCGAAGCCGCCGAGCGGCTGCTCAGTCACCTCATCCGCAAGGCGCAGGGCAGCGTCACCTGGCGCCGCACGCGTCTGGTCATCGGCATCCCGTCGAGCATTACGCAGGTGGAGCGCCGGGCGGTCGTCGACAGCGCCTACCGTGCCAAGGCCAGTGAAGTGCATCTGGTCGAAGAGCCGATGGCCGCCGCGATTGGCGCGGGCCTGCCCATTACCGAGGCCACCGGTAGCATGGTGGTGGACATCGGCGGCGGCACCACCGACATCGCCGTCATCTCGCTCGGCGGCATGGTCTACACCAGCGCCATCCGCGCGGCCGGCAACCACATGGACGATGCCATCATCGGTTTCATGCGGCGCCGTCACGGCTTGCTCATCGGCGAGCGCACCGCGGAACAGGTGAAGATTCGCCTCGGCTCGGCCTGCCCCGGCCAGCCCGTGCGCGAGATGGAAGTGCGCGGCCGCTGCATGCGCGAGGGCCGGCCCCGCATCGTCGAGATCACCGAGAACGAAGTGCGCGATGCGCTGGCCGAGCCGGTGCGCGCGATCGTGAGCGCGGTGAAGAACGCGCTCG
>JANORI010000768.1:0-11769 GCA_031415235.1 Acidobacteriota bacterium
CGATGAGCGGGCTCGCCAGCGACAGGCTCCACACGACGGCCACGGTGCGCACGACTCCTCCCACCAGGTGGATGCCGTTCACGAGATCGAAGCGGCCGTGAGAAGCGATGAGGGCCGTGAACGCGGAACCGGGGAACGCGAAAAGCAGCCTGACGCCGAGCAGGGCCATCGTGGTCGAGGCCGCGTAGGCGGCCGCTGGCGTCAGTGACGTGGCGAACATCTGCGGAACAAAGGGGCTTGCGGCCAGGGCGATGACGACACACACGAGTCCGATGCCCGTGTACACCGACAATGCGACCGCCAGGAGCCGAGCCTGCGTGTCGGTGTCATCGCGCCCGACGGCCTCCGAGAACCCTCGCATGAACGAAGCCCCCAGACCGAGATAGAGCAGATTGGAGTAGAGGATGAGGCCGTTCAGAAACACCCAGATGCCGTAGAGCTCTTTGTCGAGCGTCGCGACGACCAGCGGCGTCAGGGCAAAAGCCAGGGCGGCGCCGACCAGCGTGGACGTCCAGCCCATGACGACGTTGCGGGTCAACGATCGGCGCCGCCACGACGACGGCACCCAGGCGTGGGTCAGATCAGCCATCAGCGCGACGAGCGAACGGGACGAGCACGCGGCAGTTCATCAGCAGACACTGTGCACGATTATCGCAGAACGGCCGGAATCGGAGGCGGAGCCGCCAATCTACGCCGTTCCACGCTACGGCGCGATGCCGACCTGGAACGTCGCGGTGCGGCCCGCGGTTCCACTCGCCGTTCCGTCGGGACATGATCCGCCGCAGCCGCGGGCCAGTGCACGGCGACCAACCCCTGGAGTATGTGATGCGTACCACGTCGATGGCAGCAGTCGCGGTTGGAGTGATGGTGGCTGGGAGGCCGACGCCAACCGCTCGTCGACAACGGGCCGCTGCCAAACGCGCCGTAGCGGCAGCGCCTGAATGACACGCTAGACTACGTCGGTGACGCCCGCCCTTACTCCAGCCAACGTGTGGGCGCAAAACACTGGCGCCGCCAGTGTCGCCCGCTGGATTCCCGATCGCCTGCCGGCCATGTGGCAGGGGCCGGGCCCGCTGGGCCTCGCCTGGTGGCAGTGGGTCGCACTGCCCCTGCTCGTGCTGGCGGCCTTCGTGCTGGGACGGCTCCTCGGGGCGCTCACGCGCGGCCTGCTGCACTGGGGATTCCGCCGCACGGCCAACACCGTGGACGAACGTTGGCTGTCGAGTGTGGCGCCGGCGCTCACCGCGCTGTGGGCCACGGCCGTCTTCAAGCTGGGCCTGCCGTGGCTCGAGTTGCCCGCGGGGGTCGAGCGCGGCGTCGAGTCGGCGTTGAGCGCCGCCGTGGTCGTGGCCGCGTTTTGGACCCTGTGGCGATCGGTCGACGCGCTGGTCGAGCTGACCGTCGAACGTTCCTGGGCCGCACGGGACGCGTCCGCACGTTCCATGCTCATCGTCGGCGGCAATCTGCTGAAGGCGGCGGTGGTCGTGACCGGCGCCGTCACGACGGCCGCGACGTTCGGCTATCCCGTGACCACGATCGTGGCCGGCCTCGGCATTGGCGGCATCGCCTTCGCATTCGGCGCGCAGAAGACGGTGGAACACCTGTTCGGCTCGATTGCGCTTGCCACCGATCAACCGTGCCGCGTGGGCGACGTGATCAAGGTCGAGGATCTGGTGGGCCAAGTGGAGCAGATCGGCACGCGGTCCACGCGGATCCGCACGCCCGATCGCACCCTTGTCACGATTCCCAATGGGCGCCTGGCCGATTTGCGCATCGAGTCGTATGCCGCGCGCGACCGGATGCGCCTGGCCACGGTGGTGACACTCGCCTACGGCGCCACGGAGTCGCAGCTGCGTCAGGTGGTGGGCGGCATCGAGGGCGTGCTTCGAGCGCAGCCGCTGGTGTGGCCTGACGTCGTGGTGGCGCGGCTGGCGAGCCTCGGCGCGGCCTCCGTCGACATCGAGGTGCTCTGCTGGTTCCAGACCACTGACTTCGAGGTGTTCCGCACCTGCCGGCAAGACGTGTTGCTCGGCATCCTGCGCGTGGTGGAAGAGGCGGGCGTGAGCTTCGCGCAGGTGGGCCTTCCAGTCCCGGCCTCCTCGCCTGGACCGGTCGCCTGAACGCGCCGCCCCGTCCCGATCGGACGCCGCGAGTGTCCAGCATGGAATACACTCCGTCGGCGCCGCCACGGGGTCGGGCGCGGACTCGAAACAACGTTCGGATGACACCATGATGATTGCGGGATTGAACGGCGGCCGAGATGGCGCGGCCGCGCTGGCCGACGACGGCCGTCTGGTCGGCGTCTGCGCACAGGAGCGGGTTACCCGTGTGCGCGGCGCGGGCTCGCTGCCGGGATGGCCCGCCGAGGCGCTTGACCTGCTCCTGCAACGCCGGGGGAGGTCGCGCACGGACCTGGGGCGGAGCGTGGTAGTCGATGCCCTGGCCGGCGCGCAGCCCGCGGGCTCACCCGCCGAGCGACTCGACCACCATCTCGCGCATGCCAGCACCGCCTACCGGAGCTCGCCGTTCACGTCGGCGGCCATCGTGGTCTGCGATCACGAGGCGCCGGGCGTCAGCGTCTGGACAGGACACGGCGCCGAGGTGACGCGCGTGGACTGGCCCTGGACCGGCCCGGGATTTGCCGAGGCCTACTCGCGCGTGGCGACTGCGCTTGGCTTCCGCACTTCGGCCGCCGACCGGCAGCTCGAGGTTCTGGCCCGCCTGCACCCGACGGCCCGCGACGGCGGCGTCGATGCCTTGTTCTCGTGGCGCGACGGGCGTCTCGTGGCGGACCCGGCGCTCGAACATCGCCTGGAGGCACGGGCGAGCGGGGCGAGCGACGGCGACCGTGCCCGGCTGGCCGCGGCCGCGCAGGCGCGCCTTGGAGACCTGCTGCTCGAGCTACTCGCCGAGGTACAGCGCCGCCTGGGCGAGGAGCGGCTGTGCGTCGGAGGCAGCTTCTTCCATCACTCGTTCATGAACTCGCGCGTGCGGCGCGCCGGTCTCTTCACCGAGGTCTTCGTGCCGGTCGACCCCGGCAATAGCGGGCTCGCGGTGGGGGCGGCGCTCCACGGCCTGGGCGGTGCGCCGGCGCCGGTGTCGCCGTTTCTCGGACCGTCGTATTCTGCCGAAGAAGTCAAAGCGGTGCTGGACAACTGCAAGCTCCAGTACTCGTGGGAATCCGAGGAGGGCACCGTGGCCGCCGCTGTGAAGGCGCTCGGCAACGGACACCTCGTGGGGTGGTTCGACGCCGGCATGGAGTGGGGGCCGCGCGCGCTCGGCGCCCGCTGCATCCTGGCCAGTCCCACGCAACCCTATGTGCTCGAGAATCTGAACCGCTTTCTCAAGCAGCGGGAGCCGTGGCGGGGTTACGCGCTCAGTGGCAGGCAGGCCGCTGTCGCCGAACATTTCGACGGGCCCGCCCGGGCGCCCTTCATGGAGTGCGAATTCACGCCGCGAGACCCGCAACGGTTCCGGCATGTCTTGCCGACGCTCGACGCGGCGGTTCGGGTCCAGACCGTGGGCGACGACGGCCTGCCTCGCTTTGCCCGGCTGCTCGAGGCCGCCGGCGCTGTCAGCGGCCTGCCGTTCCTGGTCAACACCTCGTTCAACGGCTTTCACGAGCCCATCGTCTGCAGTCCGCGCGACGCGGTACGGGTGTTCTACGGCTCCGGGCTCGACCTGCTGGTCATGCACCAGTTCATCCTTCGAAAGTAGGCCAGACGCCGCCCTCCTTCTGTCCGGTTCGCGCTGAGCCGCCGATACACCCAGGTGGAGAACTCGCTACGTCCATTCTTCTCACTGCACGTCGCTTCACAACGCCTCGCTGTTGGCTGGCGGGGTGTGCCGGCACCGTGGCAACGCTGCGCCACCACGGCGTCAGCCTCCCATGACGACTCCTGCGACCCCGCCCGTCGAACTCCCCTGGCATCAGCGGCTCGAGGCCCGGGTCGCGTCGGCCTTGGGGCTGCTGGTGGCGGTGGCGCTCGGCGCGGTCTTGCTGGTCACGGCGAGCGTGGTGTCGGGCCAATCGCGTGACCGCGTGGCGGTGGAACTGGAGGTGGCGCGCACGGCCTTCTACAGCCTGATCGACCTGCGGATTGCGGCGGCCATCGACGTGGCCGAACTCGTCACGCAGCTGCCGCCGTTTCGCGCTCAAATTGCCGAGCGACGTCTCTCCGCCGACCGTACTGCGCTGGACGCGGTGGCGGCTTCCCAGCGCCTCCAGATGCAGGCCGCCTTCGCGATCGTGTCCAGGCCCGATGGCGCGTGGCTGGGCAGCGCTGGGTGGGTCGATGCGTCGGGTGCGGGCGTGAACGTCGTGCGCGACGCGCAGCACGCCGCGGTCGGAGGGCATCCGACCGGCGCGCTCGTGCAGGACCAGGGCCAGGTGTTTCTCGTCGTGGCGGTGCCGGTGAGAGTCGGCAAGGACATCGTGGGTGCGTTGACGGCCGGCTATCGGCTGACCGACGAGATCGCCGGCGACCTGGCGCGCCTGGCGCGGTGCGAGGTGGCGCTGGTCGTCTCTGGTCAGGTTGTGGCTACGAGCCTGGCCAAGGAAGGGCGTGACGACGCCGCTCTGATGTTGGCCACGATGTCGGCGCCCGGCGTGAAGCCCGACGTGCTCACCATGGCCGACCGGCAGTACATCGCGGGCGTGTACCCGCTCAAGCCAGGCATCCCCGGCGGCGACACCGGCCGTCTGCTCGTGCTCTCGAACTGGGCTGCCACCCAGCAGTTCATCGACACGCTGCGAGGGCGCTTCGCCCTGGCGGGTGTGATTGCGCTGGCGTTGTCGCTGGTGGGTGGCGTGTTCCTCAGCCGCCACTTGAGTCGTCCGCTGCGCGATATCGCCACGGCGGCCACCGAGATCGCGGCCGGGAATCTGTCGCTGCAGCTTCCGGTGCGAGGCACCGCCGAGGCCGCCACCGTGGCCAAGGCGTTCAACGCCATGAGCGTGAGCCTGCGCACGGCGCGCGAACGCCTCGTGCACGATGCGATTCACGACCACCTGACGCAACTGCCCAATCGTGCCCTGTTCAAGGAGCGGCTCGACCGCGCCCTCGCTCGCCGGGCGCGGCGCAAGGACTATCAGTTCGCGGTGTTGTTCGTGGACCTCGACCGGTTCAAGCACGTCAACGACAGTCTCGGCCACACGGCTGGCGATCGCCTGCTCGTGATGTTTGCCGAACGCCTGGCCGCGGCCGTGCGGGCCGACGACGTGGTCACGCGCATGCCGGGCGCCGCCTCGGTGCCGGAGCCCACTCTGGCGCGTTTCGGCGGCGATGAATTCGCCGTGCTCCTCGACGGCATTCGGGAACCGCTCGACGCGGTGCGCGTGGCCAAACGCGTACAGCAGATGGCCGAACTGCCCCTGTCGCTCGACGGGCAGGACGTGTTTGCCACCGCCAGCATCGGCGTGGCCGTGGCCACCGACGCGCACCGATCCGGCGAGGACATCATCCGGGACGCCGACCTGGCGATGTACCGCGCCAAGAACGCCGGCGCCGGCGGGTACTCGGTGTTCGATGCGGCCCTGCACGACATCGCGGTACACCGTCTCCGGCTCGAAACCGACCTGAGGCGCGCGCTCGAGCGCAGCGAGTTCCGGGTATGGTACCAGCCCATCGTGTCGTTGTCCGACCATCAGGTTGTTGGGGTGGAGGCGCTGGTGCGATGGCAGCACCCCGACCGCGGGCTCGTGCCGCCCGGCGAGTTTCTCGAGGTGGCCGAGGAGGTCGGGCTCATCACGCAGATCGACGAGTGGGTGCTGCACGAGGCGTGCCGTCAAGCGTGCGAGTGGCTGCGTACTGGCGTGTTCACGGCGCAGTCGACCATCAGCGTCAACCTGTCGGCCAAAGCGTTTGCCCAGGAGACGCTCGTGCAGAACGTCCTCGACATCCTGCGCGCCACCGGCTATCCGGCGTCGGGCCTGCGTCTCGAGATCACCGAGGGCGCCGCCATCAAGGATGCCACCCGTGCGCGCGTGGTGCTGGCGGAGCTGCGGCGGCTGGGCGTGCGCATCAGCCTCGACGATTTTGGTACCGGCTACAGCTCGCTGAGCTACCTGCAATCGCTGCCGCTCGACACGCTCAAGATCGACCGCTCATTTGTGTCCGGCATCGGCACCGACGAAGACAAGGGCGAAATCGTCAAGCTCATCGTGGGCCTGGGTCGCACCTTGGACCTTGAAATCGTGGCCGAGGGCACCGAGACGGCAGCGCAGGTCGACTATCTGCGCGCGCTCGGCTGCCAGTTCGGCCAGGGCTACTTCTTCGCCAAGCCAACCGAGACCCTCGCGCCGATGCCGCGACGCCTCGCTCTGGCCGAGAGGGTGTAGGCTGGCTGCTCACGTTGAGCCCCGCTGACCTCGCCTTCCGCGCGGTGCCTGGTCGTCTGGCCGCCCTGTACACCGCCTGTCTGCGCGGGGCGGCGTGGATGCAGGCCCATCGCTTCGCCGCCGCGGTGCTCGGTGCGCCGGTGGTCCTGCTGGCGTTTCTCGGGATCGGCCAGTTCGTGCTCCTCGATTTTCCGAATTCTGCCGACGAATACGTCTATCTCTATCAGGCGCGGACGATGGCGGCCGGCCGCCTGTGGAACGAGACGGCCATCTCGCCGGAGGTCTTCGCGTTCAACTATCTCGTCTATCTCCGGGTCGCACCTCGGGATACGCGGCGCGGCGGTCATGACTGGATGCTGCTGTTGATGGCAGCCACGCTGTACTTCTTCGCCGAGCGCGGCGGCAACCAGTACGGGCCGCGCTTCCACTACGAAGTATTCCCTTTCCTCGTGCTCTTCGTGGTGGCCAACGTATTCCGCGATGGCCTCTTCTTGGAGAAGCCCCGGCGCGACCGGGTCACTTTCGCGCTGCTGGTCGTGAGCGTCTCGGCAATGCCGGTTGCGTTCGTGGTGCACGCGGTCTTCGAGCGTCGCGTGGTGCGCGAGCGGATGGACCCGTACTACATGGTGGCGGCTTCAGGGTTGCGCCAGGCGCTGGTGCTCATCGACGGGCGGGTCGGGACGGCGCGGTCGATGGCAGCCTTCGACCTGACGCGCAACGGCCTCGACCACCTCGGCAGCGTGCTCTACGGCCTCGACCCCGGCGCCGGAGGGCAGTGCGCCCCCGGGGTGCGCATTCCCGGGCGCACGACGTATCTGTACGCCTGGAACCGCGCCGGGTCGTACGGGACCCTGCGTCCCCTGGAATGTCCTCCTCGTGCGCCGTGAGCTTGCCCTGTACAATTAGAAGATGCCCAAGTTGACGGTTGAAGGATACGGAACATTCGAAGTGGCGGAGGGCAAGCGGCTCGTGCTCGCCATCGAGCGGGATGCCAAGGTGGACATTCTGCATGCTTGCGGCGGCAATGCCCGCTGCACGACCTGCCGGGTCGAGTTCATCGACGGCGAGCCGACGCGCCAGACCGTGGCCGAGCACGATCGGCTCGTCGCACGCGGCCTGACCGGCATGCGGCTGTCGTGCCAGATTCTGTGCGACCACGACATGACTGTGCGGGCGATCAGCCGGCTCGAAGGTTCCGGACGCCCCGACCCCGGTGCGGCGCCCCAGGAATCGATCATGCCGCCAGCCGAGTGGATTGAGGCCGACTGACGAGGCCCGTGTCGCTCGCGGATCTCCTTCCTGACGCATCGCAGGATCCGTCGAACGACGTCCTGCTCGATCGGTTTCTTGACTACACCTCAGCGCGGAACCTGACGCTCTACCCGGCGCAGGAAGAAGCGATTCTCGAGCTGCTCGACGGCAAGAACGTCATCCTGAACACCCCGACGGGTTCGGGCAAGTCGCTCGTGGCGTCGGCCATGATCTTCGCCGCGCTGGCGCGCGGCCGGCGCGCGGTCTACACCTGTCCCATCAAGGCGCTTGTCAACGAGAAGTGGATGGGGCTGTGCCGCGAGTTCGGTCCCGAACGCGTTGGTCTGTCGACCGGCGACGCCACCGTGAACCGCGAGGCCCCCATCCTGTGCTGCACGGCGGAGGTGCTGGCCAACATCGCGCTGCGCGAGGGTGCCGACGCGGATATCGGCGATGTCGTGATGGACGAGTTCCACTACTACGCCGACCGCGACCGGGGCGTCGCGTGGCAGGTGCCGCTGCTCACGATGCCGCAGGCGCGGTTCCTGTTGATGTCGGCCACGCTTGGCGACACGCGGTTCTTCGAGGAGGCCGTCACCCGGCTGAACGGCCGCCCGACGCTGACCATCAAATCCGGCGACCGGCCGGTGCCGCTCGAGTACGCGTACTCCGAAGTGCCGCTCGCGCACGCGATCGAGCAGCTCGTTGACGACCGGAAGACGCCGGTGTACGTCGTCCACTTCACGCAGGCGGATGCCGCATCGAGCGCGCAGGACTTCACCAGTCTGAAGATCTGCACCAAGGAACAGAAAGCCGAGATCGCCTCGCGCATCGCTGGCTTTTCGTTCAACAGCCCCTACGGCGGCGATGTGCGCAAATGGCTCAGGCACGGCATCGGCCTGCACCACGCCGGGCTCCTGCCGAAGTACCGGGTGCTCATCGAGCAGCTCGCGCAGGCTGGGCTGCTGAAGGTGATCTGCGGCACCGACACGCTCGGCGCGGGCATCAACGTGCCCATCCGCACGGTGCTCTTCACGCGCCTGTGCAAGTTCGATGGGCAGAAGACGGCGCATCTCAGCGTGCGCGACTTCCATCAGATCGCCGGCCGCGCCGGCCGCAAGGGCTTCGACGACCGGGGCTTCGTCGTCGTGCAGGCGCCCGGGCATGTCATCGAGAACCTGCGGCTCAGCGAGAAGTCCGCGCGCGACGGCAAGAAGGTGGTCAAGCGGAAGCCGCCCGAGCACAACTTCGTCCACTGGGATCTCAACACGTTCAACCGGCTCATCGGCTCGCCGCCCGAACCACTCGTGTCGCGGTTTCAGGTGTCGCACGGCATGCTGCTCAACGTGTTGAGCCGGCGGGGCGACGGCTGCGACGCGATGCGCCGGCTGGTGCGCGATTGCCACGAGCCGCCGCGGGCCAAGCCGGCACTTCGCGCGCGGGCGTGGACGCTCTTCCGGGCGCTGCTCGCCCATCGCGTCGTCGAGTTCATCCCGCGCACGGACGAGGGCGCCACCCTGCGCGTCGACGTCGATCTGCA
The DNA here is from genome assembly GCA_031415235.1 of Acidobacteriota bacterium. Lineage (GTDB taxonomy): Bacteria > Acidobacteriota > Vicinamibacteria > Vicinamibacterales > UBA2999 > CADEFD01. The sequence goes on from JANORI010000768.1 coordinate 9,132, forward strand.
GGACGACTTCTCGATGAATCAGACGCTCTCGCTCTACCTGCTCGAGACGCTCCCGCGGCTTGACCTCGAGTCGCCGGACTACGCGCTCGATGTGGTGACGCTCGTCGAGTCCATTCTCGAGAATCCCGAGGTGGTGCTCCGGAAGCAGCTCGACCGCGTCAAGGATCTGGCCGTGGCGCAGATGAAGGCCGACGGCGTCGAGTACGAGCAGCGCATGGACCAGCTCGACAAGCTCGAGTACCCCAAGCCGCTGCGCGACTTCGTCTACCAGACGTTCAATGCGTTTGCCGAACACCACCCGTGGGTGGGTGAGGAGGCGATTCGCCCCAAGTCGGTCGCGCGCGAGATGTTCGAGCGCTTCTGCTCCTTTGCCGAGTACGTCCTCGACTACGAACTGCAGCGGTCCGAAGGCCTGCTGTTGCGGCATCTCAACAGCGTCTACAAGGTGCTCAGCCAGACGGTGCCCGACGGGTTGAAGACCGACGAGGTCGTCGAGGTCGAGGAGTACCTGCGGACGCTGCTGCGTCAGATCGACTCCAGCCTCGAGGACGAGTGGGAGCGAATGCGCGATCCCAACTACCGGCCGTTCGCCCCGGTCGCCGTGACCGGCCAGACGTCGCGCGACGCCGGTGAGAACACGGCCCCGCCAGACATCACCGCCGACATGAAACGGTTCACGGCCGCGATTCGGACAAGCATCTTCACGTTCCTGCGGGCGTGGGCGACCGGCGATCACGCCGCCGCTCTCGATGCCCTCGACCACCCCCCACTCGCCGGCGCCGACGTCGATTCCTCCGTCGCCGACGCTGGAGCGTGGACGCCGGAGCGGCTCCGCCGAGCGCTCGAGGACTACCTCGTCGAGCACGCACCGGTCCGCCTCGATCCCGAGGCCCGCAACCTCCGGCACACGCACGTCGACCGGTTCGACGGATCGAACACCTGGCGCGTGCAGCAAGTGCTGGTCGATCCTGATCTGCAGAACGACTGGATGGCCGCGTTCGACGTAGACCTGGCCGCGTCACGCGACGCGAATCGGCCGGTGCTGTGGCTGTCGAGGATCGGACCGATCGACTGACCTCACTCGTGCGATGGCGGCGTGCCGCTCATCCCTTCAGGCGCCCACGCGCTTCCGCGCCTCGCGCGCGGCCAGTCCGCGCAGCGCGGTTTCGAGCCTGGGGAAGCGCAGCATCAGGCGGATGAACGTGAGCTCGCGCGCACTGCCTTTGGCACGTAGCAGCCGCGCGAGTCGGCGGCGATCGGCGAGCGGCCACCGCCCCACGTCGCCGAGCGCGTCGATCATCGGCGCGAGCCGTCGCAGTCCCAGTTGCTCGCCCGGGGTCCAGCGCGCCGGGTCGCCGAGCGGGACCCGGCGTCGCAGCCGCCGGATCGCGCCCTCCACCGCAGCCATCCGGTCGCCGCCACAGGCTCGGACGATGTGGCGGGTGAGGGCGTAGCCCAGGTCGGCCAGGTCCACGGCCTGATGCTGGTGCATCCGGGCCGGATCCAGATGGAAGAAGAGGTCGCTCTTGGCCAGGCGCTTCAACAACGCCCGTGACGTCCGGTACACCGAGTCGGCCTCGACGCGCGCGCGTTCGCGCTCAGCCAGGGCACGGACCGCGGCTCGGACCGGTCGGAACCCCAGCTTGTAGTAGAACCAGAACGAGCCGGACTCGAGGCCCTCGTCGTTGCCGTCTCCCACCTGGTAGCTGCTCACGACGAGCTGCCGCGCGCCGCAGTGGTGCACGATCAGGCGAAAGAACTCCTCGATGAGGAACGCGGACTCGCCGGTGCGATACGCCGGGAAGATGTTGATCGCCACTTCTGCCCGATCGAACACCATGGCGACCAGTCCGTAGCCGACCGGCACGCCGTTGCGCACGAACATCGTGCCCATGTTCGATTCGTTGGGCAGACGGATGGCCGGTGCCGAGCCATACATCACGATTTGCAGGCCACGGCCGGGTTCGTAGGCGTACACCTCTTCGGCACTCGCCCCTGCCAACGGGTACAGCTCTCGCACCCGCGACGCCAGCACCTCCCGGATGTCGTCGACGTAGCGGTGCGCATCGACGCGGGATACCTGGCGCAGAGGCGCGGACGTGGGCGCGAGTCTCGCGCGCAGGTCCCGCGTGCGCCCAAGGAGTGGCCCGGTCTGCAGGAATGGCCTGGGCCCTCGCACGCGCTTCCACGTACGGGAGCCAGGGCCGGCCGTCAGATCCCAGCGGATCGGGACCTCCGCCGTGTCGTACAAGTGTTCCTGCACCGCCTCGGGCAGTCCAGAGGTGGCGAAGAGTCGTAGCAGCGCGGTCAGGCAGGTCGGATCGCGGCGCGTGCGATTCACCGAAGGCCGGTCGCACCGGCCCGTCGAGGAGCGCGAGCTTGCGCCGCGCCGCTGCCGGGCCGAACTCGGTGCGCAGGCGCTGCAGCTCGAGCAGCCAGGGGCGGGCGCGCCGCGGCGAGCCGAGCCCATGGAGGGAAGGACTCGCGGTCGTGGGCGCGGTGGTGCGGCGTGCTGGCATGGGTCTCCGGCTGCGACTTGGACGACTCGACACGCTATCCAGGCGAGGTCGCCGTGTCGTCGACGACCTGGATCTCGAATCGTGCGTCGATGCCACCAAACGAAACGACGTCGTTCTTG
>JANORI010000769.1:0-5884 GCA_031415235.1 Acidobacteriota bacterium
TCGTGTGGACGAACGTGCGTCGCGAGAGCGCCATGACTGATTCCTCCTGGATGGTCGACACGACTAGCGCCCCTGCTGTCTGGAGGTGCTCGGGGCACCTGCCACGATGGTCTTGAACACGCCGACGGCGCGTTGCATTTCAACCATGGTGCCAATCGAGATCCGGCAGTGCGACTGCTCGAACGACGGAAAATCCCGGCCCACCAGCACCCCCGCCGCGCGACACGCGTCGCGGAACCCCTTGACCGGCCGCTTGATCTCCATCAGCAGGAAGTTGGCCTGCGAGTCGGCGCCGGTGATCCCCATGTCGGCAAACGCCTTGACGGTGAACGCCCGTACCTCGGTGTTGCGGGCGCGTTCGGCGGCGATGTGCGCCTGATTCGCCAGCGACACCATGGCGCCACCCAGCGAGAGCGTGCCGAGCGCATTGGGCATCTTGAAGGCGGCGACCGCTTTGATGGTCCGCTGGTCGCCGATCGCGTAGCCGACGCGGAGGCCCGCCATGCCGTACGCCTTCGAGAACGTGCGCGTCACGAACACATTTGGCGTCGTGAGCGCCAGGGGCACGGCCGACGCATACGACGGGTCGGTGACGTAGTCGTGATAGGCCTCGTCAATCAGGATGACCGTGTCGGGCGACGCGGCGCGGATCGCCTTCACGGTGTCGGCCACCGCCGTCTGGCCGTGTACGGTCGACGTCGGGTTGTTGGGATTGCAGAAGAACACGAGTCCGGCGCCCTTGGACGCCTCGACCAGCTTCGCCAGATCGATCCGCAGGTGACTATCGAAGCCGACCTCGCGGATCGGCGTGCCGATCTTCTTGGCAGTATCGCGTGGCGCCTCGAACGAGGGCCACGCCGTCACGAGCGGCCTGGTCGTCGACGTGAACGCGCGCACGGCGTGCGTCAGGATTTCCCCGGAGCCTGGAGCGAGCACGACCTGTTCGTGCCTGGCCCCGTACATCTGCGCCAAGGCACTGACGAGCGAACCCTCGGTTCGGGTCGCGTTGCCTGGGTAGCGGGCCGCCTCGGGAAACGTCCCCACGATGGCATCCAGGACGTGCTGACCTGGACCCAGTGGATTCTCGTTGCTCGAGATGCGAATCAACGTCGAGCCTGGGGCGCCCGTCTGGGTCTCCGTGTGGCCGGCCCTCGCGGCTTCGCGGCCGCGCGCCGACACCCACTCGTGGCGGTGACCCAGAGGGGCCTCGAACATCCCGGCAAAGAGCCGCCTGCGGGTCAGCGACATACGTGATCTCCTGCGCCATCCGGCGCGGAATGCAACAGAGGGATGCGAATGATGCCGGAATTCTACGCCTATCCCGAACAGGGGCGGTAACGGATTGTCACGGCTGAGGTTCGGTGGCAACGAGCGCCATCCACCGGCCATCCGGCGAGACCGCCAGGCGGGTCAGCGACCCGATGCCGGGGTCGGCCAGCAGCGTCCAACCCTCTTGCCCCGGGCGCCACCAGTGCACTTCCCCACCCTTGGTCATGAATAGGGTGCCGTCTGGTGCCCAGGCGGCATCGCGCTCCGCACTGCCCGGAAGCGCCGCCACGATCGACCGGATCTCGCCAGTGGCCGGCAGCCATTCCTTGACCACCCACTGCTCACCCTCCCGCTGCACAAACGAGATGGCCCCCGTAGGTGTGCGCAGCACCGCGCGCCCAACGTCGGTGGCCACGACGCGTGCGGACCCCGACTTCGTATCGGCGATTTGCAGGGTCGCGGGCTTCCCGAGCACGAAGACCGCGAGACGGCCCGCGTCGACCCACGCGTGGTAGCCGGCCGGCTTCACATCGCGCAGCACGAGCGACGGCACCGCGCCGTCGCCGGCAAACTGCCACACGCGTTGCGTGCCGTCGCCCTCGACGCGGATCGCCGAGACGCCGCCATCGTCGGGCATCACGGTGGGCGAGTACTCGGATTCCGGGGTGTGGGTGAACTGCCGGATCTGGCGGGTCTGCAATTCCACGAAGTAGATGTCGGTCTGTTTCCCGTCGCGATTCGACGTGAAGAGCATGCTGCGGCCGTCGGACCCGAAGTAGGGCTGGTTGTCGTAGCCCTTCGGGTTCTCGGAGGCGACGCGCGCTGGTCCCATCGCCGGGGCCGTGGGCATGAGACGGATCGGCGCCAGGTAGATCTCTGTGGCGGGCGCAGGCGCCGTCTGGGCGGCCGCGACGGCGGCCACGCAGGTGACGATCACGGAGGTGGTCAAGAACGCAAGGTCACACCGGGCGATCATGGCGACCACTATACTCATCGTCCGTGTCTGTGTCCGACCTCCTTCCCACGGCGGCCCTGCTGGCCGTCGGCATCATTTCCGGTGCGCTCAATGTGGTCGCTGGCGGCGGTTCGTTCCTCACGCTGCCGGTGCTGATCTTCCTGGGCCTGCCAGCCGGCGAGGCCAACGGCACCAATCGCGTCGGCGTCTTCGCCCAGAACCTGGCCGGGGTGTGGGGCTACCACCGGTCGGGCGCCATGAGTTGGCGATGGGGGCTCGCGGCGAGCGTGCCGGCTATGGCCGGCGCGGCGCTGGGTGCCTGCCTGGCCCTCACCATGACCGACTTCGCGTTCCGCCGGCTGCTCTCGGTGGCGATGCTGGCGATGACCCTGTGGACGGTCGTGAAGAAGCCGTCCGGTGGAAGCCGTGGACGACTGACTTCGCCCTGGCATCCGGCCATGGTCGTGTCGTTCTTCGTTCTCGGCATCTACGGCGGGCTCATCCAGGCCGGGGTCGGCTTCGCGGTGCTCGCGGCCACGAGTGTGGCTGGCATGGACCTGATGAAGGGCAACGCCGTGAAGGTGCTGACGATGGCGTTGCTCACGGCGCTGTCGCTGACCATCTTCGCCTCGGGCGGCGCAGTGCGCTGGTCGTTTGGCCTGGCACTCGGCGCCGGCAACGTGCTTGGCGCTTTGGTCGGAGTGCGACTGGCCGTCTTGCACGGCCACCACTGGATTCAACGCGTCGTCACGGTCACCGTCGTGATCTTTGCGGTGCTGCTCTGGTTCGACCTCTAGCCCGAGGCCAGAACGGCCCAGAACTTCCCTGATTTCAGTAAGTTACACGACTGTTACACGGCAGCCCGCGCGGGTGCCGTTTGGTATGCTGGTGACGCCACGCCATGGTTCGCCCCCTAGCTTTGCATCCAACTGAGCGTTCGTCCCCCACAGACGACCCGGCCAAGCCGCCGGGCCGCCGCCGCAAATCGACCGAAGGCGAGGCCCAGATTGCCGATTGGGCGTCGCTGTCGCCCGACGACCTCGGCAACGCGGCGCTCTATATCAATCGTGAGCTGAGCTGGCTCGAGTTCAACCGGCGGGTGCTGGCGCAGGCCTCGGATCCGTCACACCCGCTGCTCGAACGCGTGAAGTTCCTGGCCATCTCGGCGACCAACCTCGACGAGTTCTTCATGGTGCGGGTCGCCACGCTGCTCAAGAAGTTCCGCGCCGGCATCGACGACACGTCGATTGACGGGCTCAGCACCGACGAAGAACTGGCGGTCATCCGCGCCCGCGCCAACGAGCAGATGGCCGAACAGGCCCGCTGCTGGACCGAGCAGCTCCGGCCGCAGTTGGCCGCCGAAGGCATCCACTTCCTCGACCAGGCTGACTACACGCCGGCCATTGACGCGTGGGTCACCGGGTACTTCGAAGCGCAGGTGTTCCCCGTGCTCACGCCGCTGGCGTTCGACCCGGGCCATCCGTTCCCGTTCATCTCGAATCTCAGCATGAACCTCGCGGTGCGCGTGCGGCACGGGGGCCGCCCCAAGTTCGCGCGCGTGAAGGTGCCCGGCATGCTGGCCCGGTTCGTGTCGCTGCCGGCCGGCCTGGCCCGGTCAGCGGGCACGACCTTCGTGTTCCTCGGCGACATCATTCGTCGCAACATCAGCGCGCTCTTCCCCGGCACGCAGGTAGAAGGCGCGCATCTCTTCCGGGTCATCCGTGATACCGACATCGTGATCCAGGAGGACGAAGCCGACGACCTGCTGGAATCGGTGGACCGCGGGCTGAAACAGCTCCGTTACGGCGCGGTGTCGCTGCTGCAGGTCGAAGCCGACATGCCGCGCCGCGTGCTCGACATCCTGATCGACAACTTCGAGGTCAATCACGACGTGGTCGTGCGCACCGGCGCACGCATGGGGCTTGGCGACTGGAACCAGATCTCCGCCCTGCACCGCCCGACGCTGAAGGATCCGGTCTTCCATCCGCGTACGCTCTGGGCGCCAGACGAAGCGGACCAGGTGTTCGAGCAGATCGCCGACCAGGACTTCCTGGTCCACCATCCGTTCGATTCGTTCACCTCGGTCGAGACGTTTCTGAAGGCGGCCATCGCCGATCCACTGGTCGTCGCCATCAAGATCACGCTCTACCGCATCGGCGCCGACTCGCCGCTGGTCGACCTGCTCATCCAGGCCGCCGAACAAGGCAAGCAGGTCGCTGTGCTGGTGGAATTGAAGGCGCGGTTCGACGAACGCAACAACATCGCGTGGGCGACGCGCCTGGAGTCGGCCGGCATCCACGTCGTCTACGGGCTCGTGAACATCAAGGTGCACTGCAAGCTGTGCCTGGTCGTGCGTAAGGAAACCAGCGGCATCCGGCGCTACGCGCATCTGGCGACCGGCAACTACAACCGCGTCACCTCACGCATCTACACCGACATCGGCCTCTTCACGGCCGACGAAGCCATCGTCGATGACGTGAGCGAAGTGTTCAACACCCTGACGGGGTACTCCAACAAGCGCAGCTATCGGGCGCTGCTCGTCGCACCGTCCGGGCTGCGCTCCGGCATCCGCGCGCTGATTGACCGCGAGGTGGATCACGCCAAGGCGGGCCGGCCCGCCGGCATCGTGATCAAGAACAACGCTGTCGCCGATCTGGCTACGATCAAGCTGCTCTACCGCGCCTCGCAGGCCGGCGTGTCCATCGACCTGATCGTGCGCGGTGTCTGCTGCCTGCGGCCCGGCGTGCCCGGCTTCAGCGAGCGCATCCGGGTGCGCTCCATCGTGGGCCGTCTGCTCGAACACTCCCGGCTCTACGCCTTCGAGAATGGCGGCGAGCCGGAGCTGTACATCGGCAGCGCCGACTTGATGGAACGCAACCTCGATCGCCGCGTGGAAGTGCTCTTTCCGATCACCGACCCCGACCTGCGCACGCACCTCAGAGACGTCGTGCTCGGCACCCTGCTGAAGGACACCGCGCGCGCCTGGCTGCTCAAGGCCAACGGCCGCTACGAGCGCGCCGTCACGGGAAGCGAGCCGGTGGATTCACAAAGAGCGCTGCTCGACCTGTATACGGCCAGCACGCGCGACGACGCCTCGATCCGAACGGTCTGACGTGCGCCGCGGGCCGACGCGGGGCGCGGCGAACACCCTCCCGTCACTCGTGACGACCGTCCGACACGCGAGCGCCGGGTCGCACAGCAGGCCGTCATTCCACGCGGACGCGTTGCGTGCGGCCGCCGCGTGCCGTACACTGCGAGAGTCGTGTCCGCGACTATTGTCGTCATCGGCCCGGAGCGTACGCTCCCCACGCTGCGCGCCAGGTTCGAGACTGGTGGCCGGGTCCACAGCTTCACCGACGCCGAAGCCATCGAAGCGCTCGAACACATCTTCCGCCATCGTCCGCGCATCGTGGCGGTCGAGCGCGAGTTCTCCGGCACCTCGCGGGGCGCGGCGCTCATCGGCCGCGTGAAGGATGACCCGGCGCTGGCGGAATGCGAGGTGCGCGTCGTGGCCCACGACGCCAGCCCACGGCCTTCGGGCGTGCGGCGTCCACCGTCGCCAGACGCCGAGCTGCCGCCCAAAGCCTTGCAGCAAGGCGTACGCCGCGCCCCGCGGGTGCGGATCGCCGAAGGGGTGGAAGTCCTGATCGACGGCGATCC
>JANORI010000770.1:0-2944 GCA_031415235.1 Acidobacteriota bacterium
TTGACCCCGGTGCCAATGCCTACGACGCGCAGGACCGTGCCCGCAGTGTGCGTCGCCTCCGCCAACGCGCGGAGCATCTCGGCTTTGGGCTCGTCAATCTCGCGTCCGGCGAGGTCATCGACGGAGCAGTTTCTTAGGAGGCGTCAAAGCTATTTCAGAAGCCCAGGATGACGCTCGAGGTACGCGCGGGCGAATTTGATCGACCGAACGTATCCGAGGCCCGTGCTGATGTACTGATCGATCGTGTCAATCATGTCTGCCGTAGCTTTCACGGTATCTACGCCCATGAACGTGATGGTGCCACTTGCCGCGCTCTGCCTCGCCGTCGCACGCAACTGGTCGAGCCCCGCGGAAACACCACCTTCGCGCATGCTGACGATGCCGAGGAGCCGCGAGGACGTGTCGAGAAGCGCTCCGCCAGAGTTGCCCTTGTTAATGGGTGCCTGTACGAACATCAGGGCAGACGTCGCGTCGAATCCAGCGACCATGCCACGCAAGGTGACGAGGCCAGGTGCGTTCAGGGGGTAGCCAGAGAACACGACCGTATCGCCGACCGACGGAGTGTCTTTCTCCGTCGCTAGCTTCAGAACTGTTTTGGCGGCTCTTGGTTTCGTCTTCAGACGAAGAACGGCAAAGTCGTGTTCGAGGGGGCTCGGATCGGAATCCGTCGGAGCCGTGATCACCTCGGCCGAGATGACTTCGCCACCAGGCAACACTACTTGGACGTCTTGGGCAATCGAGAAGCGCACCTGGTCGCTCTCGCGGGTCCAAGCCGCTACGACGTGGAAGCACGTCAGTATTGACTGCTCCCCTACGAAGGCTCCGCTCCCCCTGGACCGTCCCCCGTTACTTTGCACTTGGACGGCCGACGACCTGGAAACAGCTAGTAGATCGGATCCCTGCCCCATCGCTTCTCCTGCCGTTGCAATGAGGATCGCAGCGGCGCCACTGAGCCACATTCGCATTCTGGCTGCCTTGTCTGTTGAGACGCCTAACGTCAGCGAATGAGCCGCGCACTTCGGCGACGGACAACGGCCTCGTGAAGGGCGTCGGCTCCATTCGAAGTTAGGCGCGTTCAGTTTTGTTGCGCTGCCCTGGCGACGTACTGATTCACTTGCTCCTTCAGGAGGTCGAAGGGAAGCGTTCCACTGCCGAGGACGACGTCGTGGAAGGCCCGAAGGTCGAATCGCGAACCCAGCGCCCGCTCTGCGTCATTCCTCAACTGCTTGAAGGTCAACTCACCGATCTTGTAGCCCAGGGCTTGGCTTGGGTTCTCGAGGTAGCGGTCGATCTCAACCCAGCGACTCTGCGCTGCATGTAGTTTGAAATAGTCCAGGGCTCGCTCTCGGCTCCATCCGAGAGCATGCATCCCGGTGTCCACCACGAGGCGAGCCGCGCGAAATCGTTCACCAGCGAGACGGCCGTAACGGCTATCCGGGTCCTGGAAGAGCCCCAGATCGTTCGCTAGCGACTCCGCATAGAGAGCCCATCCTTCGTTGAAAGCGATGAGCCTATAGGTGCGCCGGAACTGCGGCACGCCCAGTTGCTCCCTCTGAAGTGCGATGTGCAGGTGATGCCCTGGCACTCCCTCGTGGAGAGTGGTCGATCTGGTGTCGCCCCGCGTATACATTTCGGGCTGGTAGGTTCGGAGGTTTACCCAGCCGGCGCGCGTGCCATCGAGCGGCGCCCCACTGTACGAGTTGCTCGCAGCTTCCTCTCGGTCAGCGGCGACAGCTCGGATACCGAAGGGGGTCTTGGGAAGGCGCCCGAAGAGGCGAGGCAGTTCTGGTGCTACCGTCATTGCCACGTCGCGCGCGAACGCCAACATCTCCTCTTTGCTCCGAAAGACCTGGCTTGGCGTCGCGAGCAGTGTGGCGTCGTAGTCCGGCAGCGTGCCAGGGAACCCTTTCGCGCGAGCGATGGCCAGCATCTCCGTTTCAATGCGGCCAATCTCCCGGAGACCGACCTCGTGAATGTCTCGGGGCGTCAGTGTCGTTGACGTGGTGCGCCGGACGAGGAGCTCGTATAGGCGCCCACCGTCGCGGAGCTTGGAGAGCCCTCCGTCCTCACGCGCACCTGCCATGTAGGCCGTGGTCAGGAACGTGTACAGCTTCCGCCACGCCGGAACGAACCCAGACCGATAGGCCGACTCGCCACGAAGCCGTAGGCGCTCTTGGTCAGTCGCTGACACAGACGACGGGAAGGACCGGAACGCGGCGAGAAGCCTGGTGGCATCTACGCTGCTGTCAGACTGAGCACGAAGCTGCTGGGCGACGAGATTCGTCGTACGGCGCGACTGTGAGTAGCCAGCGCCGAGGCCCTCCGACAGTGCGTCGATCAGCTGATCGACATAGCGTGGGATGTCCTCAAGCCGCGCCACGATCGCCTCGTAGTCTGCGGTCGTCCTGGCGGGCAGCGCAGTCACCGTGTCGATGACGTTGTTATGAAAGCCGTCGAACGCGCTCAAGGGGCTCATGTAGAAATCGAACGGCTCTCCTTCGAGTCGCCCGGTCAGATCGCGCTCAATGATGCGGAGACTCAGCTGGTCATCGGCGGATACTTGAGCGGAGGCGAGAGTCCGCGTCCGCGCCAACAACTCCTGCCACGAACGTCGTCGCTGGTCGCGAGCCTCGCGGGACACATCCGGCCAACGCGCTCCAGGCACTGGCGCTGCGAGGTCGGAAAAGACTTCGAAGACCAGACCAGGGGTGTCGGGTGGTGCCTGCGCAGGCAGAACCTCGACGACGAACGTCGCTACGGCCAAGGCTGTGAACAAGACCGAAACCCGTCGCATTGATCCACTCCGTTCGCTTCGCCTGTAACGCCTAACGTGAGCGATGAGCCGCGGCGCGTTCGGCGTCAGTTCACGCGCCGACGGCTCCATCGCGTTGTTGGGCAGCCCGTCGTCCACGGGTCTTGGCTAGTGGTGCTGTGCGTATTGGCG
>JANORI010000771.1:0-6592 GCA_031415235.1 Acidobacteriota bacterium
ATCGAGTCGGTCACGATCGAGCGCGTCGCCTGACGCGGCGCACGGGCGGGTAGTTCAGGGCTTGCCGGTGCCGTATCGTGCATCGCGCGCGGCATCGGTGGCTTTTGGACCAGTGCGGCGCACGACCACGGACGCTCCGGCGAGCACGACCGACAAGAGCGCCATCGACGCCAGTTCGGGAACTTCGTTGGCACGACGGCTGATGGGTTCGACCGCCGTCGCCACCCCAGAGAGAACACCCAAGAACGTCAACATGTGTAGTCTCCTATTCTATTCGTGATTGGGAATGCGCTGCGGCCCTGAACATCCCCTCACCGGCCGTTTTCAGGCCAGAACTTACAAAAAGTTAGGGACGCGGCGACGCGTGGCTGGCAGAGGTCGGTGGGAGCGGCGGAGCCGGGGGCGGGCAAAGGCGAGAGAGACGAGGCCTGGGAGACGGCGCGCGCCGCCCCCCAGGGGAGATGCGACTTACATGCTCGACGTCTTGTTCAGAGCGCCGGCCAGATTGTTGAGAGCGAGCTCGAGGGTCTTGCGCGAGGTGGCGACGTTCATGCGCATGTGGTGGTCGCTGCCCTTGCCGTAGGACTGACCCGCGTTGAGATGCACGCGTGCGTTCTTCACGAGGTAGCGCTCGAGCATCTGCTCCTTCGAGAGCGTGGGCGCGTCGGCCGCCTTCGTGCGGTTGTAATCGGCGGCGAGCGCCGCCGTGCCGATCTTCCCGGCATACTCCGTGAAGTCGAGCCACATCAGGTAGGTGCCCTGCGGCTTCATGGTCTTGACGCCGGGCAGTTTGGCGTTGACGAAGTCGGTGGCGAAGCTGGTGTTGGCGTCGACGTAGTCGTTCGCCTGGGTCAGCCACTCCTCACCCTCAGGCATGTAGGCGCCAATGTTGGCCACGATGCCCAGGGTGTTCAACTCGGCGCGGTGATGCACCTTGATGCGGTCCATGTAGTCCTTGTTGGACGAGTAGAACCACGCCACCTTGTGGGCGGCCAGACCAAAGGACTTGCTCGCGGCCTTGAACGTGATGCTGTTGTTGACCACGTCCTTGTTCGACAGGCTGGCAAACGGCGTGTACTTCTGCCCCTTGGCCACCCAGTCGCAGTGAATCTCATCGGCCAGCACCACCACGCGGTGCTTGAGGCAGATCTCGCCGATGCGCAGCAGGTCCGCGGCGCTCCAGCAGTTGCCCGTGGGGTTCTGCGGGTTGCACAGGATGAAGCTGTTGGTGTCGACGCTGATCTGCTTCTCGAACGCCTCGAAGTCCATCTCGTACTGGCCGCCGGCGCCGCGCTTCAGCTTCACGTCCTCGGCCAACGTCTGGCTGGCGGTGAGGTCGCCGTAGAAGCCGTTGTAGGTCGGCGTCTGCAGCAGCACCTTGGTGCCCTTGGGCGAGAAGGTCTTGAGCGTGGCGATCAGGCCCGGGTGCACGCCCATCGTGATGATCGCCTGCGACGGTTCGAAACTCACGCCGTAGCGGCGCTTGTTCCAGGCCGCCACGTTCTCGAGGAACGACGCCGGCATGTCGAGGTAGCCCCAGTTCTCGTGTTCGAGCCGCTCCTTGAGCGCCTTGGTGATCGACGGCGCGGCACGGAAGTCCATGTCGGCGATGCCCATGCCCACCTGGATGGCGTCCTTGCCGAACACGCGAATCTGCTGATCGTACTTGACCGAGTTGGTGCCGAAGCGGTTGTACGGCGTGTCGAAGTCGTACTTGCCGCCCGCGCCAGGCGCAAACCCGCCGACGGCAGCAGAGGCCACCGAGGGCGCCCCGCCACTCACGGCGCCGAGCAGCGCCGTCATGCCCGCATTCTGAAGGAACGATCTGCGCCCAAGCCCGTGTTGCTTCGACATGTGTTGTCTCCGGCGGCGGCATCCGGACCCGGCCGACATGGCCGGTGCGGCGCGCGATGTAAACGGCCCAATACTAATCCCAACGGGGCCGGCTCGGATGACTTTTCTTCCTCGTGCCAATCCGGGCCGGTCATCCGGCGGGGGCCGGCACCCCCGCCACCGGCGAGCTCAGGCAGGTCCGCGACATCGTCGAAGAGGCGCTTGGCTTCGCCCCACCGCGCGGACGGAAATTCGCGAATCGCAGTCGTGATGGGCTTCGGTCGTCAGGGCACGCGCAACGCCACGCAGGCTACACCAAACGGCACGCGCTCGGAATACAGATGCAGGTGCAGACGACCCGCCACCAGGTCCTCGCGGTCGCGGCCGCGCACGGCCAGCGAGGCCGTGGCCGTGGTCTGGCCTCGGGTCAGCAGGTGCGCCACGATGGGTCCGGGGCGGTCTCCGACGCTGCGTTGCAGGGTGAGCGCGAGCAGACGGTCGCCGGCCGGGGCCGAGGCGGTCGCGCGGTAGGTGAGCTGGCCGGTAGTGCGGTCGTAGTCGAACTGCACGCGTGCCGCGGGGCCCGCCGCGGCCTCGCCGATCGCGGCCGCAGACGTCGTCGGCGGCGGCGCCGCGCCGTTCACGAGGGGCGGCGTGCTGAAAGGCGCTCGCCGCGGCGAGGTCGTCGATTCCCACGCGTAGGCCAGATCGAGCAGCCTGGGCTCCGCAAACGCTCCACCGAGCAGTTCTACGCCAATCGGCAGGCCGTCCACGGTAAAGCCCGCCGGCATCGACAGCGCCGGCAGACCGGTCGTGGCGCTCAACTGACAGGTCGTGCCGATCTGCGCTTGGCCGATGAGCGTGGGCTTGCGTCGAAGCGTCGGATACGCCACCGCGTCCAGCCGCAAGCTCTCGAGCGCGGTCACGACGGCCTCACGCAAGGCACGACGCTTGAGCAGGGCCTGACGGTAGTGCTCGGTGTCGCGGCGCTCGGGCGCGTTGCGCAGGCGGAAGGTCTGATCGAGCGCGTCGTGGTGCAGGCCACGCTCCAGGATCTCGCCGAGTGACGTCACCGGTGCGCCGGGATGCCTGGCCAGGTACGCGGCCAGGTCGAACTTGAATTCGTCGCCGATCACGCTGCTGTCGCGCAGCAACTCGTCAAGCCCCGGCACGGCCACGTCCACCACCTCGGCGCCTTGCGCCTTCATGGCGTCGAGCGCCTTGCGCACGATCTGGTCCACCTCGTCGTCTTCCGGCGTCGTGCCGAAGAGCGCGAGCAGCACGCCGATGCGGGCGCCCTCGAGCGTGGCGCCTCCGAATCCATCGCGATACGAGCGCGGCACGTGCGCGGCCGCGCCAGCGGTGATGGCGTCGGCCGGATCCGGTCCCACGGTGGCGTCGAGCATCAACGCCAGATCGGTGACCGTGCGCGCGAGCGGTCCCGCCACGTCCTGCGTGTCCGAGAGCGGCATCACGCCGGCGCGGCTCGACAGCCCGCGCGTGGCGCGCAGTCCCACCAGATTCTGATTGGCCGCTGGGATCCGAATCGAGCCACACGTGTCGCTGCCCATGCCGGCCGCGCCGAAGCTGGCGGCAACGGCAGCGCCCGTGCCGCCACTCGAGCCGCCCGGCACCCGCATGAGGTCGTAGGGGTTGCGTGTCTGCCCGGTGAGCGACGAGACGGTGGTGATCCCGGCCGCCAGTTCGTGCATCGTGGTCTTGCCGAGGATGACGGCGCCGGCCGCCCGCAGCCGCGCCACCTGAAACGCATCGGTTGCGGGCACGAGCGTGGCGAGCCCGAGTGCGCCGCCGGAGGTGGCCAGACCCGCCGTGTCGTAGTTGTCCTTCACCAGCACCGGAATGCCGTGCAGCGGGCCTCTAGGGCCCGTCGCGGCGCGCTCGCGGTCCAGCGCGTCGGCCTCGTCGTGGGCGCGCGGATTGATCCGCACCAGAGCATTCAGCCGGGGACCCGCCTGATCGTACGCCGCAACGCGTGCGAGGTACGCATCGACGAGCCCCCGCGAGGTGACGCGGCCGTCGGCCTGGGCGGCCTGCAAGTCGAGGATGCTACGTTCGAACACGTCGAAGACCGAGGCGGGGGGTGCCACGGCCCTCGGCCGCCCGCCCTGACGGTCGGCCACGAGCGGGCTCGCCGTCATCCCCACTGCCCCAATCACCACGACCGCTTTCGCCAGCACCCGGAAACGCGTCATCGGCGCATTCTATCGGGGCTGGGGTTCGGGCGCGGGGAAGAATCCGCAGTGCCGACGGTCGCGTGCCCTCGGCCACCGCGTGCGGCCCCGCACTCTCGCACGGCGCGTTTGGCACGCCGGGTGTATCGACGTTGAGCCCGCGCCGGAGGCGCGCCCCTCAGGCTAGGATGGCGCGTGGCATTGCTTCCCTTCGCCGGCGTGCTCGGCACTCCGCGCGGCGGCTGGGCCCTCGCATGAGCGGCGCAGCCACCGAATGGGACGCCGCCTCGTACCATCGGGTGTCGGCGCCGCAAACCACCTGGGGCAGCCGCGTACTCGCGCGCTTGTCGCTCACCGGTCGCGAGCGTGCCATCGACGCCGGCTGCGGCAGTGGACGTCTCACCGCTGTGCTCCTCGAGCGCCTGCCCGAAGGGCACGTCGTGTCGCTCGACCGGTCGCGGAACATGCTGCAAGAGGCACGTGCACACTTGCGGCCCAGCTACGGACCACGGGTGTCGTTCGTGCAGGCCGCGCTGCCTTTCCTGCCCGTTGCGGGCCGGGCAGACGTCATCTTCAGCACCGCCACCTTTCACTGGGTTGCGGATCACCCCGCGCTCTTTGCCAACGTGCACCACGCATTGCGCCCGGGCGGACGCCTGCACGCACAGTGCGGCGGCGGTCCCAATCTGCACGAAGCACACCGGCTGGCCGAGTTGGTGATGGCGCGCCCCGCGTTTACGCCGTACTTCGCCGGCTGGCCTGGTCCATGGAACTTTGCATCGGCAGAAGACACCGCAGCGCGGCTGACTGCCGCGGGGTTCGTGGACGTGGAAACAGGTCTCGAATCCGCGCCCACGACGTTCGAGTCCGAGCGGGACTACCGCGCGTTTGTGACCACCGTGATTTTTCACCCTCACCTCGACCGGCTGCCCGAGGGGTTGCGGGCGGCGTTTGTCGATGAGGTCGCGGCGCTGGCAGCGCGCCAGTCGCCGCCGTTCCTGCTCGACTACTGGCGCTTGAACATGGTCGCTCGGCGGCGGCCGGCGTAGCTGACGCGCCCGGCCCGGGCGGCGCTACAGCCGCGCCCGGGAAAAGCCGACACTAACGGATACCACCCGGAGTATCCGCATGATCTCGGTCGGACGATTGGTTCAGACTGCCGCACTCGTACTCGCCTGCTCGGCCTCGGCCGGTGCCACCCAAGACGAACTCGCCAAGGTGACCGGGCGCGTCACCGACGGGTCGGGCGCCGCGCTGCCCGGCGTCACCGTCACCATCGCCGCGCCCGGCGACGCGACGCCCGTGTCGGTCGTGACCGACGGCGTGGGTCAGTTCCTGTCGCCCTCAATCGACGCCGGGCTCTACACGATCGCCTTCGCCCTGCCGGGATTCGAGGCGCAGATTCGGGCCGGGGTCACCCTGCGTCGCGGAGAGCTGTTCATCCTCGACCAGCAGCTCGAGGTCGCGACCCTGAAGGAATCTGTGGAGGTCGTGGCCGCTGCGCCTCCACCCCCGCCACCGCCGCTGCCACCGGAGCCACCGGTACGACTCGCGGCGCCGCGCCGGCCCGACCCAGTGCCGCTGCCCAAGGACGTGCTGGCGTCGGTGTGCGGACCGGGGCAGGCCACCGGCTCGGCACTGACGATCGCCCACCTGGTGGCGCACCGCGACGAGCGCAACCGAACGCTCTACGGCAACGGCGACGTGCTCATCATCGACGCGGGCATCGACGTGGGCCTGGTGCCCGGACAGAACCTCGTCGTGCGGCGCACGTTTCGGGCCGGGGCCACGCGTGGCGGCCTGCCGCGCGCGTCCACTGGCGAGCAGACGGCCGGACTCATCCAGGTCGTGGAAACCGGCGAGCGTGCCTCGGTCGTGGTCGTGGTCTATGCCTGCGGCGAGCTATTCGCAGGCGATACGGTGGAGCCGTTTGACAGCCTGCCGCTGCTGACGGCGCAGGGCCTGCTCACGCCCCAGTACGAGGATCCGGCGCGCATCGTGCTCGGCGATCACGGACAGACGATCGCTGCCGAACGGCAGCTGATGGTGATCGATCGGGGAACCGTACAGGGGGCCACCCGCGGTCAGCGGTTGACGGTCTTTCGGCGGGCGCTGGGCGACCTGGGCCCGGTGCAGGACATTGCCGACGCGATCATCGTGGCGGTACGCGCCGAGTCAGCCACGATCCGCATCGAGCGCGCGAGCGATGCGGTGAGTGTCGGCGACCTGGTGGCGTTGCACCGCTAGGTCAGACGCGGCAGGGCCGGCGTCGCGGGTCGAGGATCGGGTTCGTCGAGGCGGGGTCGAAAAATCCCGCGGGGTCCGGCCGAAGCCGGACCACCGCGGTCGCTCGCAGTTACGCCAGCCGGATGTTCTCGGCGCGCGGTCCCTTCGGGCCCTGTCCCTTTTCGAACGTCAGCGACTGCCCTTCGCGCAGCTCGTCGAAACGGGCATCGGCGCAGGCCGACTGGTGGAAGAAGTACTCCGTGCCGTCTTCAGCCTGCACGAAGCCAAATCCCTTTTCGCTGACCAAACGCTTGATGGTGCCCTTGATACTTGCCATGTCG
>JANORI010000772.1:0-7556 GCA_031415235.1 Acidobacteriota bacterium
GCAGTGTCGAGGAGCAACAACTCACGCCCGCGCGTTCCACCGCTCGTGTAGAGAAGCCGCCGTCCATCGGGCAGCCAGACCGGCGAACCGCCCGACCGCGTCAACTCCTCATAGGTTCGCGACGCCACCGTGTAGACCACGACGCCTTGTTCACGCCGGCTGCTGCCCTGCCCGGCGACCCGTGTCCCGTCGGGGGACCACGATGTGGCAGCGAAGCCCCCTGGAAAGGGCGGCAGCTCCTCCACGCGCTGTTGGCCGGCCGGCATTCGTGGATCGAACATCAGCAGCTTGTTGTCGCCAATCGTGACGCTGGCGACGGCGCGAGTGCCGTCAGGCGACCAGACAGGCTGGAGCAGCATTCCGGGATGGTCGGTCACCTGCATCAGCGCGCTGCCGTCGGCCGCAATCGTCCACACCTGATACCTGCCGCTGCGGTCGGAGTAGAACAGCAGGCGCGTGCCGTCGGCCGACCACAGGGGCCGGCGATCGCGCGCGGCGTCGTTGGTCAACTGGCGAAGGCCCGTCCCATCCCTGTTCACCACCCAGAGATCTTCCTGGCCGTTCTGCAGCACCTGGTAGAACGCAATCCACCGCCCATCGGGCGACACTGATGGTGCCGCTGACTGCTCTGAGCTGTTCGTGACCCGTCGCCGTGCCCCCACGGTTCCGCGGGCCGGATCGAACGTGAGGGCCTCGATGCCGCTCTCGGTCGCGAACGCCGCCATGGCAATCGACGCGCCGTCGGCAGAGACGCTCAGGTGTCCGATGCGCGGCCGGGGAATCGGCATGGCCACCGGCTCCCCTGACACTCGGCCGCTGGCCTCGTCAATGGCCATACGCCACAGGTTGAATCCGCCGGAGCGGTTGCTCGAAAAATACAGGTACCGCCCGTCGGGCGACCACGCCGGACTCCAGTCGATCGCCGGGTCGCTCGTGACGCGCACGGGCTCGCCGCCGCCCGCCGCGATCGTCCAGAGGTCGCGCTGCGCGCTGTCACTGGGCAAGCCCCAGTATGCGATCCGCTGTCCGTGTGGCGACCACGCAGGTTGCACCGCATCCGCTGTGGCGAGTTGTCGGCGTTCGCCGGTAGCTGTGGACGCCACCCAGAGCCGGCTCGTCGTCACGCGGTTACCTGGATTATTGACCACCGATTCACTGGCGTAGGCAATCGACGCGCCGTCTGGCGACCACGACGGGTTGAACCCTTCGGCAGTGAGCCGGCGCACCGACTCGCCGGTACGGCCCATCACGAACAACCCGCCGCCGTCCCGTTCTGAGCGGAAGGCGATGCGCTCGCCGTCCGGCGAGAAGACCGCCTGCGAGTCATCCGCGGTCGAGTCCTTCGTCAGGTTGATCGCCGTCTGCCCGCCCACGGCCCGCAGCAGACTATCGGTCTGCCCCGTGCCCAGTTCGTCGCGCGTGTAGACGACCCACTTCCCATCCGGAGACAGGCTGGGAAACATCTCCACGCCGCCCTCGGACGTGAGCGACGTGACGGTGACGCTGACCGGTGCATCGCTCGTGTTCGGCGTGACACTCCCAGGTTCGCGCCTCGACAGCGTGATACCGGCGACGGCGGCCACCACTAGCGCAAGGCCTCCGGCCACCGCCGCCCACGGCATGCGCCGCGGAGCAGGTGCGGCCGCGCGGACCGCGGCGGTCTGGGCCGTGCTCGCCGTCAACTCGCCAGACTCCAGCTCCTTCCGCAAGTCGTCCAGCTCGTTGCGCAGGTCTTTGCCCGTCTGCTGCCGGCGGTCGGGGTCTTTGCTGAGCGCGCGGCGGATGACGCGGCCGAGTTCTTTGGGAATCGCCGGATTCACGTCGGTTACCGACTTCGGCGTGTCCCGCATGATCGCCGCCAGCGTGGACACACTGGTGTCGCCCTTGAACGGACGCTCGCCGGTGGCCATCTCGTAGAGCATCACGCCGAGCGAGAAGATGTCGGACCGCGCGTCTACGGGCTTCCCTTCCGCCTGCTCGGGCGCCATGTAGGCAATCGTGCCCAGGATCTTGCCCTGGCCCGTGATCACCTGCGGCGCCTCGGTGGCCATCGTGTCGGTGACCACGCTCGCGTCGAGCAGCTTGGCCAGACCGAAGTCGAGCACCTTCACCTGCCGCGTGGGCGTCACCATCACGTTGGCGGGCTTCAGGTCGCGATGCGTGATGCCGCGCGCATGGGCGGCGCTCACCGCATCGGCCAGCGGCGTGGCAATCGCCAGCAACTGGTCGAGCGGCAGGCCGCCGGGCCGAATCAGCTCAGAGAGCGGCTGCCCGTCCACCAACTCCATCGTGAGAAACAGCCGGCCGTCCACGTCGTCGACCGAGTGGATGGTCACGATGTTGGGGTGGTTCAGCGCGGCCACGGCGCGGGCCTCGCGCTCGAACCGCTGGCGGCGCTCCGGGTCGGCGGCTGTGTCGGACAACAGCACCTTCAGCGCTACGTCGCGCTGCAGCTTGGTGTCGCGGGCGCGGTACACCTCGCCCATGCCGCCCACCCCCAGCAACGCGACGATTTCGTAGTGCGCGAGGCGCGTGCCCGCAGCGAGGCTCAGCGGTCCGGGGGATGGCATTCGAGTGAGATTCTACCGCGAGGTACGCCTTTCGAACGATGCCGTCGCGCCGGCCGCGAATCGCCAGGTGATGGTCAGGATTGGGCCATCAGGCGAAGGCGGGCGTGGAGCCCTCCTCGACGTCCCTGACTTGCCGCGTCCGGAAGGAGAAAGCCGCCAAGCGCCTCGAGGAAGTCGTGGTTGCCGAGCAAGGCTCGAAGCTCGAAGGCAATGTAGCTGCGGACGTCCGTCGGCGCAGCGGCGACCTTCGAGCACCGGCGCGAGCACGTGCACGGCGGACTCGAAGAGCGCGCGGTTCGGGTCAGCCACGCAGCAGTCTCCGAAGCCGCACGCGCAACTCCTTCTCCGCGAGCTGACGCTCACGCACGCGTCCATCGCGCAACGCGTCGATCAACGCCAGCAACTCATGGAGCGCAGGCGCCTTCCGGGCGGCTTTCGGCGCCGCCTTGTGCAGTGGTTCCAGGGTGGCGCCGCGTACCTCTCCGTCCGGGTCCGGCCACACGGGCGGGAGGTCGCCACTGTCCGCGATCTGGTCACGCAGCGGAGGAGCCGCGTACGCCGTGGGCACGCCGCGCGTGGTCTCACCGCGCTGCACCGGAAACGCGTACTTCACGCCATGGATCAGGAACTCCTCGACCGCCGCCAGCCGCGGTCGCCCCGTGAGCGCGTCGATCAGGCGAGATCGTTGAAGACGTGTGAGGGACGCATGGACCTGGGACGGGCTCACCGCCAGATCGCCAGCCACCTGGGCAATCGGCGGGCGGTCGCCGCCGTAGGTGACCAGCTTGGCCAGCACGACCACGTCCAGAGGCAGTAAGCCCTGAGGCATTCCTTATTCTAGAATCTGGAATATGAAATGACAAGTGAGGGCGGTTCTGCCGCTGCGGTGGGCGTTATGGCGCGCCGGCGGACAGCTTGGCGAGCACAATGTCCGACTGCTGCCTGGAGATGGTGAGGTAGATCTCACGGGCGTCCGGCGACAAGCCGGGGCCGCCAAGCGTCTCCCCTGGCGACGAAAATACGATCGTGCTCGCCTTCGTCGCAGTGTCGAGGAGCACCAACTTGCCACCGTTGGTGTACAAAAGGCGCCGATCGTCGGGCAACCACGTGGGGTACCAGCCCGGCGACACGACCTCTTGATAGGTCCGCGAGGCCACGTCGTAGATCACGATGCCGAACCCTGGACGACCAAGCACAAATCCGGCGACTCGCGTCGCATCCGCGGACCACGAGGTGGGCGCGAATCCTCCAGCAAAGAGGGGCAACTCCTCCACGCGCTGTTTGGCAGCCGGCGCGCGTGGATCGAACATCAGGAGCTTCGAGCCGGGAAAGGTCGCGACGAGGGCACGGGTGCCATCGGACGTTCCGACCGGGATAATGAGGGACTCGGGACGGTCGGTCACCTGCATCAGGCCGCCGCCATCGGCCGCAATCGACCACACCTGGAATCGGCCGCCGCTGCGGTCGGACTGGAACATCAGCCGCGTGCCCTCGGCCGACCACGTGGGGTTGCGATCGCGAGCGGCGTCGTTGGTCACCTGGCGAAGGCCGGAGCCGTCTCGCTTCACCACCCACAGATCCTGTTGGCCGTCATTCTGCGTTTTGGCAAATATGAGCCATTGCCCATCCGGCGACACCGACGGCGTAGCAGTGCGATCCGAGCTGGTGGTCACTCGTCGCCGGGAGCCGACGGTGCCCTTGGCAGGATCAAACACGAGACCTTCGACGTTGGTGGGGGCCGTCATCGACACCGTGGCGATCGACGTGCCGTCCGCTGACACACTCAGGTGCCCAATGCCCGCCCCCGGAATCGGCACGGCCTCCGGCTCCCCGGCTGTCCGGCCACTGGCCTCGTCGATCGCCACACGCCACAGATTGAAACCACCGGAGCGATCGCTCGAAAAATACAGATAGCGACCGTTTGGCGACCACGCCGGACTCCAGTCGATGGCCGGGTCGTTCGTGACGCGTACGGGCTGCCCGCCCTCCGGTGCGATGGTCCACAGATCGCGCTGCGTGCCGCGGTCCGGCAACCCCCAATACGCGATCCGCTGCCCGTGCGGCGACCACGAGGGCTGCACGGCATCCGTGCTCGTCAGTTGCCGGCGCTCGCCAGTGGCTGTCGCCACAACCCACAGCTGACTCCCGGCCCAGCGGACACTTGGCGAGACCGTGACCGACTCGCCCGCGTAGACAATCGACATGCCGTCTGGCGACCACGACGGGTTGAACCCCTCGGTGGTGAGCCGGCGCACCGACTCGCCCGTGCGGCCCATCACGAACAACCCGCCGCCGTCGCGCTCCGACCGGAAGGCAATGCGCTCGCCATCCGGCGAAAAGGCCGCCTGCGAGTCGTCCGCGGCTGAGTCTTTCGTCAGGTTGATCGCCGCCTGCCCGCCCACCGCCCGGAGCAGGATGTCGGTCTGCCCCGTACCGAGCTCGTCGCGCGTGTAGAGAATCCACTTTCCGTCCGGGGACAGGCAGGGGAACAACTCCTCGCCGTCTTCTGACGTAATCGACGTGACGGTGACGCTGGCGGGTGCAGCGCTCTTGCCTGGCGTCGTGCCAGTGGAACCACGGCGCGACCACATGACACCGGCTCCCACCGCCGTCACGAGCGCCAGTCCCACCACCACCGCGACCCACGGGACAGCACGAGGCGCCGGGGTCGTTGCGGGCACCGCGGGCCTCGCGGGGGCCTGAGCCATGACTGCGCTCAACTCGCCCGACTCCAACTCCTTGCGAATGTCATCGAGATCGTTCCTCAAGTCCTTTCCGGTTTGCTGCCGGCGATCGGGATCCTTGCTGAGGGCGCGGCGGATCACGCGGCCGAGTTCTTTCGGAATCGCCGGATTCACCTCGGTCACTGACTTCGGCGTGTCGCGCATGATCGCCGCCAGCGTCGACACACTGGTGTCGCCGTTGAACGGCCGCTCGCCGGTCGCCATCTCGTAGAGCATCACACCCAGCGAGAAGATGTCGGACCGCGCGTCCACAAGCTTGCCTTCGGCCTGCTCCGGCGCCATGTAGGCAATCGTGCCCAGGATCTTGCCTTGGCCCGTGATCACCTGGGGTGCCTCGGTGGCCATCGTGTCGGTGACCACGCTCGCGTCGAGCAGCTTGGCCAGCCCGAAGTCGAGCACCTTCACCTGCCGCGTGGGCGTCACCATCACGTTGGCGGGCTTCAGGTCGCGGTGCGTGATGCCGCGCGCATGTGCCGCGCTCACCGCGTCGGCCAGCGGCGTGGCGATCGCGAGCAACTGGTCGAGCGGCAGACCGCCGGGCCGAATCAACTCAGACAGTGGCTGGCCGTCCACCAGCTCCATCGTCAGGAACAGCCGGCCGTCCACGTCGTCGACCGAGTAGATGGTGACGATGTTGGGGTGGTTCAGTGCGGCCACGGCGCGGGCCTCGCGCTCGAACCGCTGGCGGCGTTCCGGGTCGGCGGCCGTGTCGGGCGGCAGTACCTTGAGCGCGACGTCGCGCTGCAGCTTGGTGTCGCGGGCGCGATACACCTCGCCCATGCCACCTGCTCCCAGCAAGGCGACGATTTCGTAGTGCGCGAGGCGGGTGCCGGCGGCAAGGCTCATGGGTCCGGAGTGTGACATTCGGGGTGGGCGGATTCTACCCCGAGGTACGCCGGTTGCGCGATGCCGTCGCGCGACCCAGAGCGCAAGTTCTGCGCGCCGCGGCTCCTGAACACCACGATTCAGGCGTGATATCCGGTGGCACGCCGTTGGCAGGTGTCGGCTCTCGTGGCCGGGTGTAACATTCGAGCGTGGACGGGGAAGACACGATGCCGACGACATCTCACCGCGACGCGCGCCTTACTTACGAGGACTTCGTCCGCATTCCGGACGACGGCCTGCGACACGAGATCATCGACGGAGTGCACTACGTGACGCCCTCGCCCGTGCGGCGGCATCAGCAGTTGATGGGACGCCTGCACGTGGCCATTGGCCACTTCCTTGAGTTACACCCAGAGATCGGCGAGGTGTATCTCTCACCGCTCGATACGGTGTTCTCGCCCTGGGACGTCGTGGAGCCAGACCTGGTGTTCGTGGCGGCGGATCAACTGGAGATCCTCACTGAACCCAACATCCAAGGCGCTCCGGCGCTCGTCGTCGAGATCCTGTCGCCCAGCACGCGCAGACGCGATCTCGGGGTCAAGCGGCTCCTCTTCGATCGCGGAGGCGTGCGGGAATATTGGGTGGTGGATCCGAAGGCCCACGAGTTGACGGTCTATCGCCGAGCGCCCGATGGCGGTCTCGCCAAGGCGGAGCAGCTCGGCGCTAACCACGACGCCACGCTGACGACTCCCCTGCTGCCCGGGTTCGCGCTCTCGCTCGCGAAGCTTTTCGCGTAGCATCACGATCTGATCCGCAACCGTGTCGGAACCGCGCGGACGGGCGCTCCCCGAGCGTCCCGCCACTCGGTCTCAACGCGCAGGCGGTGCGATCTGATACCGACTCACGACCGCCGTCACGTTGTCCTTCCCGCCGTGGCTGTTGGCCAGCTCGATGAGCCGCTGGCAGGCGGCCTCCGCCGTCGGGGCGGCCGCGAGCGCCTCGGCGATGACCGCCTCGGCGACCATCTCCGTCAGCCCGTCGCTGCACACCAGCACCTGGTCCCCATCCTCGATGCCGATGAAACGCAACTCCACGTTGATTGGCTTCCCCTTCGAGCCGAGCACGCCAGCCAGCATGTGTCGCATCGGGTGATGGGCCAGTTCCTCCGCCGAGATCGCCCCCTGGTCGAGCAGCGACTGCACCATCGTCTGATCCCGCGTCAGGCGCTCAAGGTGCCCCTGTCGCAACAGGTACGCGCGCGAGTCGCCGACGTGCGCCACCAGCAGGTCTGCCCCGAAGTTGATCGCGAGCGTCATCGTGGTGCCCATGCCGGTCAGCGTCGGGTCGACGCGGACCGCCTCTTCCAGCGCCTGCTTCATCTGCTCGAAGCGCGCCGTCATGCGCGTCAGCACGTCCT
>JANORI010000773.1:0-8842 GCA_031415235.1 Acidobacteriota bacterium
CGACAAGGCGTGGGCGCGCGGCTTCAACGTGGTGCGCCTCAACCAGCGTAACTGCGGCGGCACCGAGCACCTCGCACGCGGCCTGTATCACTCGGGTCTCACCGCCGATCCGCGAGCGGTGATCCAGACGCTCGCGGCCGACGATCACCTCGAGCGCTTCGCCGTGGCCGGCTATTCGCTCGGCGGCAACATCGCGCTGAAGCTCGCTGGTGAGCTGACCCCCGACGACACCGCGCGCGTCGTGGCCGTGACGGCTGTGTCAGCGCCGATCGAGCTGGCGCAGTGCGTGGACGCGCTCGAGCGACCGGCCAACGTCGCCTACCACTGGAACTTCCTCTTCGGCCTGCGCGCCCGGCTGAAGCGCAAGGCCCGGCTCTACCCCGAGACCTACGACCTCGCGGCACTCGCCCACGTGCGTAGCGTGCGGGCCTTCGACGACGCCTACACGGCCCCCCACAACGGCTTTGCCGGCGCCGCCGACTACTACCACCGGGCTAGCTCGCGCCGTGTGTTGCACGCGCTCGCGGTGCCGGCGCTCCTCATCACGGCGGCCGACGATCCGTTCGTGCCGCCAGACGCGGCGCGCGATCCGGCGCTCGATTCGGCACCGAGGCTCACGCGCATCGTGACCAGACACGGCGGGCACTGCGGCTTCATCGGCCGGCCCGCGGGGCCCGGCGACGACGGCTACTGGGCAGAGGGCCGGGTGCTCGACTTCATCGCCGCCGCGCACGCGGCCGCGCGCTGACCGGCGCGGCGAGTCAGCCCTGCGCGAGCAGTTCCATCATGCGCTGACCGAACACGGCGCCTTTCCCCGCGTCTTCGTGCTTGAAGTAGACGAACACATCGCGGCAACGCGTCGACAGGTCTTGCGCGAGCGCGGTCCACCTGCGAATCGCCTCGTCGTCGTAGCCTTCGTCACGCAGCCGCAAGTAGGCGAAATCCGCGGTGGCCACGACCGGCACCGAGCGCACCTCGGTGTCGGCCACGCACAGCGCGAAGTTGCGCGCGCGCAACCGGGCGTAGACCTCGTCATCGAGCCACGAGTCGTGACGGAACTCGAACGCGGCCGGCGTGCCCTCGGGCACGGTGGCCAGGAACGCGTCGAACACCTCGAGGTTGCATTTCAAATTGGGCGGGGTCTGGAACAGCAGCGCGCCCAGTTGCGGGCCCAGCGCGCGCGCGGTCGTCACGAAGAAATCCACGGCATCGCCCACGTCTTTCAGGCGCCTGTCGTGCGTGATCCGACGGTTGGCCTTGAGCGTGAAACGGAAAGACGGCGGCACCTGACCGGCCCAACCCGCCACGGTCGTCGGCGTGGGCATGCGGTAGAACGTCGCGTTGATTTCAACCGAGGGGAAACGTTCGGCGTAGAAGGGCAGCATCTTGGCCGCAGACAGCGTCTGCGGATAAAAACTGCCCTTCCACTCCGGATAGTTGTAGCCGGACGTGCCGACGAGGATCACAGGGGTCCCCGTGTCAGACGTGCGGCACTACCAGCGCGGCTCGCGCCGGCCGCCACCGCCACCGCCGCCACCACGGCTGCTGCCGCCCCCGCCGCGACCCATGCCGCCACCGCCACCGCCACCGAAGCCGCCACCACCGCTGGGCTTGGGACGGGCTTCGTTCACGACCAGCGCGCGACCGTCCATCTGGAACTCGTGGAGTTCGTCGATGGCCTTCTGTGCACCTTCGTCGGTTGCCATTTCGACAAACGCGAAACCACGCGCCCGGCCCGTGGCCTGGTCGCGCATCGTGTGCACGTTGGCCACGTCGCCAGCGCGACCGAACAGTTCGGTCAGGTCTTCGTCGGTTGCACTGTAGGGAAGATTACCCACGTAGAGTCTACGGCCCATCGGTCACTCGCTCCTGCCGCGCTTCGGTCGACCAGCCCGACGCGCGCGACACGCCGGTGCTTCCCCTCGACCAGCTCGCCAGCGTGGCAGGGGAAACGTAGTCTCACCGACCGGCACGAGCAAAGCTCCCTCAGGGACGTTAAAGTGGGCGAAGTATAGCAGACCCGGTGTCAAGGGGTGAGCCGGGATGCCTGGATGCGGTCGCCGCCGTGGTACATTCCTGGCGATGCGCCGTCTGGTGGCAACCACACTCCTGCTGGCCACGCTGACGTCGTGTGCGCCAGCCCCGACTCCCGTCGCCGCCATCCGGTACCCGATTGAGGGCCAGTTGCTGGGCGTGCAACTCGACACGGGCCAGGTCCTGCTCGAGCACGGCGACGTCGCTGGCTACATGGG
Source organism: Acidobacteriota bacterium (assembly GCA_031415235.1). Taxonomy (GTDB): domain Bacteria; phylum Acidobacteriota; class Vicinamibacteria; order Vicinamibacterales; family UBA2999; genus CADEFD01. Next base: position 2,253 of record JANORI010000773.1, read on the forward strand.
GGCCATGACCATGCCTTTCCCGGTCGAGGATCGCGCGTCGGTGCGCGAGCGCCGGCCAGGGGACCTCGTGAAGGCCACGCTCGTCGTGGAGCCGAGCCGGTACTACCTGGAAGGCTTGCAGTTCCTCGGTACGGCGCCCCTGCCTGCCGCTGCGACGGCGCGGCCGGTGGCCGAGGGCGTGCACATCCTGGGGCCAGGCGACGCCGTGCCGGTCACCCCGCTGACAGGTCACAACGGCGAGCCGTTCAGCCTGGTGGATTGGGCCGGCAGCGCCGCGGTGGTGACCTTCATCTATACGCGGTGCCCACTACCCGATTTCTGTCCCCTGATGGACCGCCGATTCGCGGAGGTGCAGCAGACTGCGGCGGCGGCGCCGGCGCTCGCGGGGCGCGTGAAACTGCTCTCGGTGAGCTTCGATCCCGACATCGACACGGCGCAGGTCCTGGCCGAACATGCCAGACGGGTTGGCGCCGGACCCGCCTGGCGGTTCGCCACCGCGCCGGCCGCCGTCGTCGACCGCTTTGCCGCGCAGTTTGGCGTGAATGTCATACGCGAAGCCGATCGCACCATCACCCACAACCTGCGCACGGCCGTCATCGGCCCCGACGGCCGAGTCGTGGCCACCTACTCGGGCAACGACTGGACGACCGACACGGTGGTGGCCGACCTCGGCCGTGCCCTCGCCGCTACCGCATCACCACGATGACGCCGCCGGTCCCCGCTACGGCGCAGTCCGTGCGCGACGCGCTCGCCCCCCGATCCGAGCCACCGCCGCCCGCGCGCTTCACGCGCGCCGAGCGCACGCTCATCGCCCGGCTGCGCACGCCGGCGGCAGTGCAGGACTGGCTCAACGCGCTGCGCTACAACGCGGAGGAGGGCGGCGAGACGCTGCATACCTTCCGCGGCGTCGCGGCCCGAGGTACCGCCCATTGTCTCGAGGCCGCCCTGTTTTCGGCCGTGGCCCTCGAACAGCACGGCTATCCTCCGTTGCTGCTGAGCTTCGAATCGGCTGACCGGCTCGACCACGTGATCTTCGTCTACCGCGGCCCGCGCGGCTGGGGCTCGATTGCCAGGTCCCGCGACCCGGGTCTGCACGGCCGCCGCCCGGTCTTCGCCACGCCACGCGCGCTCGCCCTGAGCTACGTCGATCCCTACGTGGACTACACCGGACGCGTTCGCGGCTATGCCGTGGTGCACCTGGCGGCGATGGGCCGCTACGACTGGCGCTTCGCCGCGGGCAACGTCTGGGCCGTGGAGCAACTGCTCATCGACTGGCCGCACCACCGGATTCGCACCTCGGACGCGCGATACCGCGAGCTGAAGCGCCGCTACGTGGCGTTCCGTACAACGCACGGCATCAAGCCGCTCTACTACGCGCGCCGCGATCGCTGGATGCCGCTGCCGGCCGAGTTTTCGGCGCCACGTCGCTGAGGCGTCGCGCCACGCTAGTCGAGGTCGAAGCCGCGCAGCGGCTTGGTGATCGGTTCCTGCTTGGCCTTCTCGAGCGCCTCTTCGAATCGGCGCGACAACGCGTCCTCGCGTCCACGCTCGGTGTGCAGCGACTGTTCGAAGATGGCCTCACGCCGCCGTTCCTGCTCCTGCAGCACACGCTGGGCGTCGTCGAGTGCGGGCGCACGACCCGAGGCCGGTTCACGATGCGACACGACGCGCCCGAGGTTCAGGTCGACGACGAGCGTCGAGCCGCAGCAGGGACAGGTCACTTCTCGCTCGCTCTGCAGGATGGCCATGGCGTCTCCGGACACTGGGGCTTGCCGCGAGCCCCGCACCTGCTCAAGAGTAGTAGGTGAGACCAGATGCCGCAACACGATCATCGCCGTGACCGTTCCATACGGGTGGTGACCTACAACGTGCACAGGTGCCGCGGCATGGACGCGCGCACCCAGCCGCAGCGCATCGCCTCGGTACTCGCCGGGCTCGATGCCGATGTCATCGCCCTGCAGGAGGTCGTCGGCGCGAGCCAGCAGCGCCCCGGCCAGGCGGCCGAACTGGGCGCGGCGTTGGGCATGGGTTGGGTGATGGCGCCCACCCGCCACCTTCGGGGCGCGCTCTTTGGCAACGTGGTGCTCACGCGCCTGCCCGTGCGCCAGCACGTGCAGCACGACCTGTCGTGGAAGACCTGCGAGCCGCGAGGCGCACAGCGCGTGGACGTGGCCATCGACGGTGACCACCTGCTGCACATCTACAACGTGCACTTCGGCACGTCCCTCGGTGAGCGCCGCGTCCAAGCCGACGCGCTCGCCGATATCGTGCACGCCCGACGTCCGCACGGCCCCAGCGTCGTACTCGGCGACTTCAACGAATGGGCGCGCGGCCTGGCCACTGATATATTGTCGTCGCGGCTCGAAAGCGTGGATCTGACCAAGCACCTCACGCGGAAGCGCACCTATCCGGGCTGGTTCCCGTTGCTCCACCTCGACCACATCTATTACCGCGGCCGGGTGGAAGTTACCCACGTGGAGCTGGTGCGCACGCGTCAGGCGCTGATGGCGTCAGACCACCTGCCGCTCGTCGCCGACCTGAAGATCTCGTACTGACTACGCCAGGTCGTCACCGACGCGCGCGAGCATGACGTGCAGCAGACCCAGGTTGCGCGTGCGGAACCCCGTCTCGCAACTGGCACAGTTCGATCTGCACACGATCCGCAAGCGCGGCCGCCATGGCGCGCTGCTCTTCCGACACCGTGATGCTCGTGACGCGGCATCCAGGTGCGGAGTCGTGAACGCGCGGCGCGGATGCGCGAACAGGCCCCGAAGTCCAACACTCGAGTACGCCACGTCGCAACGGTCGCAGCGCACGCTGAACGACATGTCGCTCGGCCGGCTCTCGACGCCGAGCGCTGCCAGCAGGCCGACAAAGTGTGGGGTACGTGCGCTCGTTGAACACCATGAAACCGGTGTCCACAGGCACCACTCGCCGTCCTCCCCAGATCGGCCCTTTCTGCATGGCGGCCGTGCCCACAAAGGCCCAGAAGAAGCGCGCGGCGCGCGACATCTCGAACGCGCGATGCGCGAAGTAGCGATGGAAAGACAGGGTGAGACCGATGGCCGGGAGGAAGTGCGAGGCAGCCCAGCGCAAGCACGAGACCTGCACGCCCCAGAACACCGTGGCGGCGGCTAGCTTTCTTCCTCGAAGCCCTCTTCGATCGAAAGCGGCCGCGTCGCTGGCCGCAGGGCTTCCCGGTGATCGTAGATGGGCACGTCCCTGACGTGCATCGAGTTCGAACACGCTGCTGACTTCGCCTCGATGATGACGGTGACGGGACTGCCCCCGGAGCCTTCTCGGAAACCGAGACGGCACCCGCAAGCAAGAGTGGCGTGTGTGAATCCCTTCAGCATCGAACTGCTGGAATCATACTACACCGCCTGCTTAGAGCAGGGCCTTGATCTCGCGCTCGAACTGCGCCTTCGGTGCCAAACCGAGATGCCGCTTGCAGACCTTGCCGTCCCTGCTGATCAGGAACGACGCGGGAATGCCGTAGATCGGTCCGTAGGCATCCTGGATGTCGTCGTGTCCCAGCCCGAGCACGATCGGATAGTTGACCTTGTATTGGTCAGCAAAGGCCTTGGCCTTGTCGGCCGGATCATCGACCGACAGCCCGAGCACCACGAGATCGCCCTTGTACTGCTGCTGCAATTCTACAAAGGCTGGAATCTCGGCCTTGCAGGGGCCACACCACGTCGCCCAGAAGTTGAGCAGCACCACCTTGCCTCTGAACGAGCTGAGCTTCACCTGCTTGCCGTCAAGCGACGGCAAGGTGAAGTCGGTGGCGGGCTTTGCGTCGGGCAGACACGCGGCTCCGGCCTGTGCCTCTTTCCCGAGCGTCGATTCATGCGCGGCCACCGGCTCGACGAACGGCGCCGTCATCGCCTCTCCCGTCGGGTCGTCGTGGCTGCCCCAGGTGAACGGCACGCTCAGCCCCAGCAGGGCCACCACCGTGCCGACGATGGCGACGCCACGCAGGCTTCGGCTCGAGACCGGAATCCGCTGCTCTTCCATACGCCTATTCTCCCTCAAGTCCCACGGCCGACGCTACACCGGCCAGCTGGGCTGGCGCGACGAGCACGTAGGTCACGCCGTGCTTGTTGACGACCTCGGTGTGGCGGCCAAATGCGGCCACGTCCATGGCCGTCGCGGAGCGCCCGGGCATCACGAACATCGAGACCGGCTCTCCGTGCACGCGGTAGAGCACATGCGCGACCCAGCCTTCACCGTAGAGGCAGCGACGCACGGCGACCAGATGCGCGCCTTCGCCCTCGCGCGGCACGGGCAAGGACACCTCCAGTCCATGCGCCTCGCGCAGCTGCACCTGCCCCGCGTCGGCGGTCATGGGCTGCGCGTGGTCGTCGCCGTCGATGATGAAGCACTTGATGTGATCGAGCGTGAGCTGCGCGGCCAGCAGTACCGATGACTGACCGGTGCCCCAGTAGAGCCCGCCAGCGATAGCCAGCACGACGGCCGCCGCCGCGGCGAGCGGCGAGAAGCGCCGCGACCAGCCGGTCTGGGCCGAGGCGCGCTCGGCACCCGCCAGCGAGCGCACCCGCGATTCGAGACCACACGGCGCTGCCCCGCGCAGTGACGCGCGCCGGCTTGTGAGCAGGGCCCGCACGTCACGTTGTTCCCGCATCAGCTGCTGGCACAAGGTGCAGCGAGCAAGATGCGCTTCGACCAGGGCCGCATCGCGCGGCGACGTCTCGCCGTCCACGAACGGGGGCAGCAACGACTTCATCTGGCGACAGTCCTGCGACCTCATGGGAAACTTCACGGTCATGATGGCCCCTCTGTTCCGGTACGCGCCACCGGCGCGGCGGTGACGGGCGCGCTGAGCGCCGTGTACAGGAGCTTGCGCCCCCGCGAGATTCGCGACATCACGGTGCCGATCGGCACTGACAGCGCATCGGCGATTTCCTGGTACGACAAGTCTTCGACATCGCGCAACCACACGGCCTCCCGGAATGCCTCGGGAAGCGCATCGACGGCGGCCCTGATGTCGGCATCCTGCAGCGAGCGCAGCAGGACCGTTTCGGGCGTGGCGCGCTCGACGGCGCCCGCGTCTCCAGCATCCATCGCGGCGTCGACCGTGTCGCTGTCGAACGACACACGGGCGCGGGCGTGGTCGCGTTGACGGTTCCTCCAGGTGTTGTGGAGGATGGTGTAGAGCCACGCCTTCAGGTTGGTGCCCGGCTGGAACCGCTCGTGGGCGCGCAGCGCCTTCAGATAGGTGTCCTGCACCAGGTCGCGGGCGGCGTCGCCGTCGCGCGTCAACCGGACGGCGGTGCCGTACAGACCGTTCATGAATTCCAGAGCATCTTCCATCAACGGCGCGCCGTCCTCCCGGTCGGGCGGGCTCGGGCGCCTACGCACCGGGACCTCCGACAAGTGACGAGGGGGGTAACCCCGTGGAGACGGTCGCTATTCCCGGCATGGCTGAATTCTAAACGTCTCAAGTATAGGACACGAGACCGGGGACCAAATCTTGCTTACCCGACGTCACAAGCAGCAGACGCGGCAGGTCGGTGGCGCTCCCAAGGTAAGATGCGCGGAGCGCTGGCGGCGGCCCTGCGGGTGCCGCGACGTCAACAGGACCCTCGAGGAGTTCTCCGTATGCGAACCGTCACGCCGGCCCGGTCCCCTGCCTTACCCAGGGTCACGTCGATTGCCCTCGTGCTCGCCGTATCGGCATGTCTGGCGCCACCCGCGTCGGCTCAAACCCAGTTTGCGCCGTACTTCGGGAAGAACGCGATTCGATACGACAACTTTCAGTGGCACACCTACCAGACCGACCACTTCGAGATCTACTACTACCCGGCCATCGAGCCGCATCTCGAGCGCATGGCGGGCTACGCCGAGAGCGCGTACCAGCACATCAGCGCCGAGCTGAAGCACGACCTGGCAGCGAAGGTGCCCCTGATCCTCTTCCAGACCAGCGCGGAGTTCTACCAGCAGAACGTCATTCCGGGCGCGGCCCAGGAGGGCGTAGGCGCGTTTGCCGAGCCTAGCCGCTTCCGCATCCTGATGCCGATGGACGAGCCGCCCGACTTGCTCTACCGGCTGATTGTCCACGAGCTCACCCACATCTTCCAGTTCGACATCATTCCCACGTCGCTCGTCCGAAACTCGACGCCGCTCTGGGTCAACGAGGGCATGAGCGACTACATGACGGGGGTGTGGCGCCCCAACGACATCATGATGGTGCGCGACGCGGCCATCGCCGACATCATCCCGAAGATGAGCAGTCTGCAGGGCTACGGCGACCTCGGCAGCGCACGCGGCATCTACAACCTGGGACACGCCGCGTTCGAGTTCATGGAGGCGCGGTGGGGCAAGGAGGGCGTGCGCCAGTACGTCTTCGCGCTGCGCAAGAGCATCATCGGCGGCGGCGACGATGCCTACATGGAGGCGTTCCAGATCTCGGCCGACGAATGGGACGCCGACTTCGACCGCTACCTGAAGGAACGCTTCAAGCCATTCCGCGACAAGGAACGCCCGGTCGACTACGGCCGCAATCTGGCGCCCAACCCCGAGAAGACGCGCTACGCGCAGGGCTACTCGATCGAGCCGTCGCCTTCGGG
>JANORI010000774.1:0-8020 GCA_031415235.1 Acidobacteriota bacterium
GGGGCCGGTGCTCATGCGCGCCAAGACCCAGCAGCTCACCTGCGCCAAGTGCCACCAGACGATCACGAACAAGCAGCAGCGCTTCAATCACATGCCCGTGCGCGAGGGCAAGATGGCCTGCTCGTCCTGCCACAACGTGCATGGCGCGGTGAATGTGAAGCTGCTGCGCGCGGGCACCACCGTGGACCAGAGTTGCACCAGTTGCCATACCGAGAAGCGCGGTCCGTTCCTGTGGGAGCACGCGCCGGTGGTCGACAGTTGCACCACGTGCCACGACTCGCACGGCAGCAACAACGACCGCATGCTCGTGTCGAAGCTGCCGTTCCTCTGCCAGCGGTGCCACGTGACGTCGCGGCATCCTCCCACCGTCTACGAGGGATTCACCCTGCAGAACTCGCAGAACGCGAACAAGATGTTCGGCAAGTCCTGCGCCAACTGCCACCAGCAGGTGCACGGGTCGAATCACCCGAACGGCAAGTTCTTCTTGCGGTGATTGGGAGGCATGCCATGCGCACCAGATTTGTCATGACGATAGCGGCGCTGCTGCTGGCCTCGGCTTCGGTCGCTCGGGCCCAGACGCCGCCCACCAAGCCTGAACCCCCGGCGGTGCCCTCACTGGGCCTCTTCGACGTTGGCTACCGCGGCGGCGATATCAAGGGTGACGAGGCCCGCTTCGAGCGCTACCGCGACCTGCGGCCAGGCGCCGCCACGTGGTTCGAGGTCAACCGGAGTGCTGAGAAATACCGGTTCAAGGCCGACGCGTTCAACGTGGGCTACCGCGACCAGCGCTACAACGCCTACTACACGAACGGGAAGCTCTCCGTGAACGGGATGTTCGACTCGACCCCGCTCAACTATCTCTACGACGCGCCGCTTATCTGGACCGGCGACGGCCAGGGCCGCTTCACCCTCCCCGTGGCGCTGCGCCGGGCCGTCGAAGGGCCGACCAACGCCGCGGCCGACGGCACGGCCGTGGGCGTGCCGTGTGCGCCGGGCTCTGGACCCACCACGTGCAACGTCACTACGAGCGCTCAAGCGATCGCCAACCGGTCGATCTACAACACCATCTTCCACAGCGACGACATCCGTGTGAAGCGTGAGGTCTTCGACGTGAAGATCGGCTACGTCGCTACGCCGGCGTTTGGCTTCAACGTGGACTACCAGTCCACCGGCCGCACCGGCTCGATGCCGTGGAACGCGTCGTATGCCTTCAACAACGTGAACCAGCTGCCCGTGCCGATTGACCAACGCAACAACGAGCTCAGGGTGGGGACAGAGTGGGTCAACACCAAAGGCATGATGCGCGTGGACTACTGGGGCAGCTACTTCAGCAACGACATCCAGACGCTGACCTGGGACAACCCGATTCGCGCGACCGACTTCAGCAATGGCCTGCTGCCACCCCTGGGTCCGTTCGATCCGAACGGCTACAGCAACGGCAACGGCCCGGCCGTCGGGCAGGCCGCGCTGTGGCCGAGCAACACGCTCAACTCCTTCGGGCTCACCGGGATGTACAAGGCGCTGCCCAAGACCACCGTCAACGGCAACGTGCAGCTGACCTACATGCGGCAGAACGAATCGCTGCTGCCGTGGTCGCTCAATACGTCGGTGAACACCCCGGCGGTGCTGGCGGCCTTCCCCGGGCTGCGCGCTTTGCCGCGCACGTCGGCTGAAGCGGCGGTCAACGGCCTGAACGCGCTCTTCAACGCCAGCAGCCGTCCCACCAAGTACCTCACGCTGCAGGCGCGCTACCGTTACAACCAGCACGACAACAGGACGCCGCACTTCGACGGCAGGGAGTACGTGCGATTCGACGCGGTGCCCGAGGACTTCATCGACGACCCGGCGACACCGCACATCGAGGGGCAGTCGGAGTACTTCCACATCACCAGGAAGAACTTCGATGCAAACGCGACGTTCGGGCTCCACGAGTACGGGTCGTTCCGCGTCGGGTATGCCGTCGAGAAGTTCAATCGCGAAGGGCGGGGCTTCAGCGAGGTCTCGGACAACATGCTGCGCTTCGCCTACGACGCGAACCTGTTCGAGATGGTGACCGTGCGGGCCACGTTCGACAATTCCCGGCGCCGCGGCGACGGCTTCATCCTGACCGGCGTCGACTACGAGTCTGGCCCGGCCGGCACGCAGCCGGGCCTCCGGTACTACGACGAGGCCGACCGCCATCGCACGAAGGGTTCGATCGTGTTCAGCGCGAATCCGGTCGACTCGGTCGGCGTATTCGTGCAGTTTGCGACCACGCGCGACACGTTCCTGGCCGACAACTCGATTCCAGCCGGACGCGAGCAGTTCGGCCTGCTCAGCCAGGACAGCAACGCGATCGTGGGCGGCGTGGACATCAACCCTAACGACACCGTGCATTTCGGGATGAGCTACGGATATGACGAGTTCGACGCGCTGCAGAAGTCGCGCAACGCCAACCCGCCGCCCGACCCGACGTGGACCGACCCCGCGAGGAACTGGACGCTCGACAACAACGAAGTCGTGAAGACCTTCATGGCCTACCTCGACCTCGAGGGCCTGGCAAGCGCCAAGGCCACCGTCCACCTCAGCTACGAACGCAACGACTCGGACAACGCGTTCGACTACGGTGGTCCGCGCATCGCGGCGCTGCAGGCCGCCAACACCTTCATCGCCCTGCCGAACGTGGTCAACGAGTGGAACCGGTTCACCGCCGAAGTGAAGTACTTCTTCACGCCGAAAGTCGGCGTGGGCCTGGGCTACTGGTTCGACAAGTTCGACGTGACCGACTGGGCCACGATCGACTCCAGTGGGCCACAAGCCTTCAACGCCTCCACGGGCGTGCCGCGCATCGACTGGCTCGGCGGATTGATGACCGGCTACGGCAGCCGGCCCTACGAGGGCAGCCGGGTCTTCGCGCGCCTGCTCTATCGGTTCTAGCAATCTTCGCTACGACGTCTTCCCGAAGTGCTCCATGATCGCCGCGGCGTACTTGATGCCTTGCAGGTACTTGTCGACGTGGATGTTCTCGTCCGGCGCATGCAGGTTGGCGCCGGGGTTGGCAAAGCCCGTCAGCACGCAGGGAATCCACACGTGTCGAAGAATGGCGCCCTCGGCCGACACGCCGTTCACGACCGGGATCTCGCCGTAGACCTCCGTCGCCGCGGCGATGATCGCCTGGCTGATGTCTTCCCTGGCCGAGATCTTGTAGGGCGGCTCGGCGCCGTCGTTGGCCCGCACTTCGATGTGGCCGAAGCCGTGCTTCACAAGATGCGCCTTCAGCTTGCGAATCGCGTCGACCGGCTGAATATTCGGAATCAGCCGGAAGTCGAGCCGCGCGCGTGCCTCGTTCGGCACGATCGTCTTCGTGCCGGGGCCCGTGTAGCCGGCGATGATGCCCTGGATGTTCGCGGTGGGCTCGTACGAACGAGCGCGGATCGCGTCGATGCCGTCGCGGCCCTTGGCAAACTCGGTGATGCCCCACTCGTCCTTCATCGCCTGCAGGTCGACGCGCCCCGCTTTGTCGATCAGTTGCTGCTCGTCGTCGGGCCCGAGCTGCCAGATGCCTTCCTGCCAGTCTTCGATCAGGATGCGCCGGTTGCGGTCGAAGATGGTGTTGAGCGCCCAGATGAGTTCCCACACCGGCGCCGGCACCAGCGGGAAGTTGAGCGAGTGGATGTCGGTCTTCGCGCCACGCGCGATGAGTTCCACGAAGAGCACCGACTTCAGGCCCAGCGACACATCGGGCACGCTCGTGCCGGTCTCCATCGAGCCGTCGAGGCAGTGCATGCCGTCGGCCTCGAGCAGCGTCTTGTTGGCGGCGGCCCACGCGGCCAGGTGCGGTGAACCGATCTCTTCTTCGCCTTCGACGAAGAGCTTGAGATTGACCGGCACCTCGCCACGTACCCGCAGGAATGCCTTGGCGGCCTTGTTGAAGGCCAGCACGCCCGACTTGTTGTCGGTGGCGCCGCGCCCGTAGAGCACGCCGTCGACGACGGCGCCCGACCAGGGCCCACCGTGCGTCCACCTGTCGAGGGGTTCAGGGGGCTGCACGTCGTAGTGTGAGTAGCAGAGAATCGTCTTCTTGCCGGGCTGCTTCGCCTGCAGGTGGCCGAACACGACCGGCGGTCCCTGCGCCAACTCGTGGAAGTCGGCCGGCAGCCCGTCGTCACGCATCATGTCGCGAATCAGCGTCGCGCACTCGCGCAGCCCCACGTTCTGGGCCGAGATCGAGGGTTGCTGCACGAAGCGCTGCAGGTCGCGAATGCATTCGTCGGCGTGGGCGTCGATCCAGTCGTAAATCGGTTGCATGCTCATGAGGTCGATTCCGTCTGCGAGAGGGCCCAGGCGTCGAGGCGCTGGCCCGAAAGATGAGTGGGGCGAGTGGCGAGGAACGCGAACGCTGCCGCCAGGCGCATCGGGTCGACCCACGTGGCGCGCGCCTCAGCGGAGTAGGTGGTTTCGGACATCGGCGTGTGCATGTACATGCCGGGCGTGATCGTGACAGACATGATGCCGTGCGCAGCGCCTTCGAGCGCGAGACACTTCGAGAACCCTTCAAGCGCGTGCTTGGCGGCGCAGTAGGCGGTCTCGTCGGCAAAGCCCTCGATTCCGGAGCGCGAGGTGACGAACACGAGCGAGCCGCCGCGCGTCTTCATGGCCGGCCAGACGGCTTGCGTCAGTTGGAATGCCGCCTGGATGCCGACGTTGAGCGTGGCTTGGAAGGTGGCGAGGCTGATGGCGTCGACCGGCTGCATCTTCAGGATGGCGGCGTTGTGAATGAGGGTGTCGACCGGACCGCGCACCGTCTCAGCGAGGGCGCGCGCGGTGTCGGCGGCATCGGACAAGTCCACGACGGTCGCCGTGGCGCCAGGACACGCCGCCGCAATCGCGGCCAGTCCAGCGGCGTCGCGGTCCATCAGAATCAAGCGCGCCCCGCGCGCATGCAGATGCCGTGCGATGGCTGCGCCCAAGCCTTGCGCCGCGCCGGTGACCAGGATTGACTGACCCTCAAGCGCTGGCATCGACGTCCTCCGGCCGCACCCAGCGCCGCTCGGCGCCCGACAGCCGCACGGCGTCGATCACGCGTTGGTTGGCCAGTCCGTCGACGAACGTGGCGCCCCGCGCCGGCCGCCGGCCTTCGCGAATCGCGGCCGCCATCTCCTGCAGCAGCGCCACGACCGAGACATTCCAGATACCGGCGTTCACGCCGGGCAGGGTGGCGTTGGGATCGGTCTCGGTGATCTCTTCGAAACTCTTGCCGGCCACCGCGAGCCAAAGCCGCTCGTCGTCGTTCGACAGTGTCACGGTGCCCTTGGACCCGAAGATCTGTGTGAGGTTGCCGGCGTTGTGGGCGGCGACGCCCGACAGAAGCACCTGGGCCACGGCGCCTGAGATCATCTCGAGGGTGAAGTACGCCACGTCGTCGGCCGTGGCCGTCCAGGCCTCGCCGCTCGCCTTGTCGCGACGGTCGGGCACCATGACGGGCGCGGCTCCGCTCACCCAGGCCACTTCGCCCAGCCACCAGCGCAGCAAGTCGACTTGGTGGCTGCCGTTGGCGCCGAGCCGGCCGCCGCCCTGGTCGGCCAGGCTCCACCAGTCCCCCTTGGACCGGCTGGCCGGGTTGTTCCATCCGTTGGTGATATTGGCGATCGTGACGTGGCGGATGTCGCCGAGCGTGCCGTCGGCGATGAGCGCCGCGATGCGCGCGCGATTGGGGTTGAAGCGCAGCTCGTGGTCGACCATGTGGACGCGTCCGGCGGCCTCGGCGGCCGCCAGCATCCGGGCGGCTTCGCCCGCATGCATCGCCGTGGGCTTCTCGCACAGCACGTGCGCGCCGGCGGCAATGGCCGCCAGCGTCTGCGGCGCGTGCTGCACGGTGGGTGTCGCGATGCACACCAGGTCGAAGACGTGCGCGGCCAGCATCTGCTGCCAATCGTCGTAGGCGTGGGGCACGCCAAATGCGGCGGCCGCGGCCTGCGCACTCGACAGGCGCGCCGAGGCGACCGCCACCACATCGGCGCCCGGCACATGGCGCAGCGCCGGCAAGTAGGCCGCCTGCGCGAAGCTCGCCCCGATGATCCCGACCGTCATGCGCGTCCTCATGGCCGCTCCCGCAGGCGCGGATCGAGCAGATCGCGCAGCCAGTCACCCATGATGTTGAAGCTGAGCACCGTCAGCATGATGGCCAGCCCCGGGAACACCGCCAGCCACCACTTGTTGGCGAGCAGCGTGTCGCGGCTCTCGGCCAGCATGCTGCCCCACGTGGGCACCGAGGCCGGCACGCCCAGGCCCAGAAACGACAGCGACGCTTCGGTGAGGATCACGCTGGCCACGTTGAACGACGCAATCACCGTGAGGGGCGCGACGATGTTCGGCAGGATCGTGCGGAAGAGAATCGCCGTCGTGCCGTCGCCCAACGCCCGCGCGGCTTCGACGAACTCCTTCTCGCGAAGCGAGAGGGTCTCGGCCCGCACGATGCGCGCGTAGGTCACCCACTGCCCGATGCCGAGCACCAGAATCAGGTTGCCCACGCCCGGCCCGAGCACCACCAGGAACATGATCGCCAGCAGGATGAAGGGAAACGCCAGCTGCATGTCGGCCAGGCGCATCATCACGTCGTCGACCCAGCCGCCGAAGTAGCCGGCCAGCAGACCCGCCAGGATGCCGATGGCGCCGCCCACGGTGATGGCGGCGACGCCAACGAGGAGTGAGATGCGGGCGCCGTAGAGCAGCCGCGAGAGCACGTCGCGGCCGAGCACATCCGAGCCGAGCCAGTGCATCATGCCTTGCGGATCCGCAGTCATCGGCGCGGCCAGCCGCGAGGCGATGCTCTGCCGCCCGGGGTCCAGCGGGGCCAGCCAGGGTCCAAACGCGGCGACGACCGCCACCGTCACCAGGATCACGAAGGCAAGCACGGGCCACTTGGCTGCCAGCATGCTGCGCCATGCGCGGCTCGCACCACGACCAAGCGTCATCGACGGCTCCTGGCGAGCGTCACGCGTGGGTCGAGGCGCGCGTAGACCAGATCGACGAGCGTGTTGAGCAGGATGAAGTTGGCGGCCAGCAGGATCACTCCGCATTGCACCAGCGGAATGTCGCGCTGGTTGATCGCGTTGAAGAGCAGCCGGCCGATGCCGGGATAGCTGAAGACCGTTTCGGTCACCACGACGCCGCCGAGCAGAAAGCCGAACTCGAGTCCGACCATCGTGACGACCGGCATCCAGGCGTTGCGCAGCGCGTGGTGGACCACGACCGTGTGTTCAGCCAGGCCTTTGGCACGCGCCGTGCGCACGTAGTCCTGGCCGAGCACCTCCAGCATCGATGACCTGACGAGCCGGGTATTGCGCGCGAGCGAGTAGGTGGCCACGGTCAGGCCGGGCATCACAAGGAAATAGAGGGTGCGAGGCAGATTCGTCACCGCCGTGAAGACGTCGCCGGCCAGCAGTGGTGTCAGAAACGGCACGTGGCCGGAGATCGGGAACCAGCGCAGGTAGAGGCCGAAGAAGAGGATCAGCATGATCCCCATCCAGAAGTTCGGAATGGATTGGCCGAGCAGGCCCAGGATCGTGATCGAGCCGTCCACTGCCGTACCGCGCTTGAGCGCGGCCACGACGCCGAGCGGAATAGCCAGTCCAATCGCGACCACGAATGCGAAGACCGCCAGTTCGATGGTGGCCGGCAGCGCGCCGAGCACGATCTCGAGAGCGGGTTGGCGATAGGACAGGGACTGGCCGAAGTCTCCGCGCGCCAGGTCGGACAGAAAGCTCAGATACTGCACGTGCAGCGGTCGGTCGAAGCCCAACGCGTGCCGAACCATCTCGATCTCCTGAGCCGTCGCCCGTTCGCTGACGAAGAGATAGGTGGGATCGCCGCCGATCTGCAGCGCCACGAAGCTGATCAGCGTGACGCCGATCACGACGACGAGGCTCTGCAGCAGTCTGCGTGCGATGTAGATCCACATGGATCAGCCCTTGGGCGTGGCTTCGTAGGCGTAGACCCGCTCGTCGGGTCGCGCCTGCCACGTGATGCGCTTCGACACGCC
>JANORI010000775.1:0-3413 GCA_031415235.1 Acidobacteriota bacterium
AGCCAGCTTTCGGGATCGGCCAGGCCCTTCTCGAGTTGCGCGTTGGTGACGTTCTGCGCCGACGCCACCGACGGCGTAGCAAGCATCATCGAGAGAGCCGCGGCGACACCGGGCGCGAAGTATGCCTTCATGGAATCCTCCTACCGTCCTCTGAGTGTCCGCAGGTATCGCACGACGTCGGCCAGTTCGGCGTCGGTGAGACGCTCCGGGCCATACGCCGGCATGAGCGAGCGTCCAGGCTCCGGTTCGACCTCGACGTCACGCTTGAAGAACGAGCGGATGTCTTCACTCGGCGTCATGATCTGCACCGAGAACGTGTCTTCGTTCTTCCGCACGCCGCGGAGGCGACGGCCGTCGCGCATCACGACGCTGACGGTCTCGAAGCCCACCGGGACCACTTCAGCGGGGCGGCGAATCTCGCGTTCGAGCGCGGCGGCCGACCGTGCGGCGCCGATGCGCGACAGGTTCGGCCCGAGGCGTCCGCCCCGGTCGCCCACCATGTGGCACTGACTGCAGTTGCCTTTGTCCTTGGCCCAGTAGAGCTGCTCGCCGCGCCCGCCGTCGCCGCGCTCGGGCGCAGACCCGGCGGCCGAGGCCAGGGTGCGCAGGTACGCGAGCACCCTCCAGATCTCGTCGGGCGACATGTTCGGGTTGGCCGGCATCTCGGTGCCGGGCACGCCTTCGAGAATGGTCTTGAAGATCTGTCCGTCGCTGCCGCCGTGCACCCAGTCGCCCGAGGTCAGGTCGCTGCCGCGAAAGCCCTTGGCGTCGATGCCGTGGCACACGGCGCAGCGCCCGCGGTAGACGTTCCGGCCCTGCGTCACCGCGGCCGGATCGCCGCCCAGCGGATTGGTGCGCTCGGCTTGGCCCTGAGCGCCAAGGGCAGCGCCGAAGGCCACGACGAGGCCCGCAGCCAGCAGCGCCGACTTGCAGGGTGTTTCGAGCCAACTGCGATCTGGAGACATACGGCCCTCCGCAAGCGGGTGAACGCGCGCATTATGGCTCGGTTGGCACCAAAGTCAAGCGTACGGTGCGCGTGAACCTTCGCTCTCCTTGGGCGGCGACGATCCGGCGACTTCGACGCGTGGCTGGTGTCGCAGAGGTATCCCAGCAGCGCGCACGCCGGCATCCCTGACACGTCCGAGATGCTGTTCCTCGGCGGCGACAAGGGCTGGCTGCGCAAGGAGCTGGTGAAGGACGCACTCGGCGATCCGGTGTTGCCGCAAGGCCAGACGCCCGATCCCGCCGCGCCGCGCGTGAACAACGGCATCAGCGGCGACGGCCGCCGCTCGTCGGCCGAGCTCGGCAAGAAGCTGTTCGAGATGAAGAGCGACGACGCCGTGAAGCAGATCCGGCGTTTACTGAGCACGCCGTCGGCGGCGCATAGCCACCGGCGGCACCCGCGTCCCCTCCAGTAGCACGAATATGCTACTCTTGGGATCGGAGCGTCACGCCATGACCAAAGAAGTGACCCTGCGGCAAGCCGGTGGATCGGTGAGCGCCACTCTGCCCAAAGACATGGCCGACCGCCTGCATCTCGAGGCCGGAGACCGGGTGCTGGCCGTGGAAACCGACCGCGGCATCCTGCTCACGCCGTACGACCCCGAGGCCGAGCGCGCGCTTCAGGTGGCCACCAAGGCCGCGAAGAAATACCGCAACGCCCTGCGCGAACTGGCGAAGTAGCCATGCCTCGTCGCAGACGCGAGCCCGTCTGGCTCTCGCGCACCGTGGTAGACGCCATCCACGCCGATCAAGTGCGCGAACACGGTGGCCTGCCGGGTGTGCGGGACGACAACGTGTTGGAGTCGGCGTTGGCGCGCGCCCGCCAGAAGTGGACCTACGGGGAGCGTGACGTGGCCGTTCTGGCTGCGGCCTACGGCTTCGGCATCGTCACGAGCCACCCGTATCGCGACGGCAATAAGCGCATCGGCTTCCTGGCACTGGTCACCTTCCTGGGCGTGAACAGCCACGATCTCGACACGACCGACGCTGACGTCGTCGCCACGATCGTGGAATTGGCCGCCGGCAGGCTGACCGAAGACGAACTGGCGCAGTGGATACGCGAGCACCTCGCGCCCGCGTGATTTCCGCGGCCGACGGCTACAATTCCCTGACCATGCCCATCACACGACGCGCTCTGCTCTCGGCCCTGCCCGCGGTTGCCGGACTCTCGACCCTGGCCGCGGCGCAGTCCAGCGCGGGGCGCGGGGCGCCGGATCCCCTTGGCGTGCGGGGCGACTTCCCCGTCGCCAACACCTCGCTGTTCCTGAACTCCGCCTACATCGCGCCGACCCCGCTGTCGGTGATGCAGGTTGGACGCGAGTTCGCCGACGCCAAGGGCAACGCGCCCATCGTGCTCGGCGACATGCTGCGGCGCACGGAGGAAGTGCGCGCGCAGTACGCGCGCCTCATCAACGCGAGCCCGGACGAGATTGCGTTCCTGTCGGCCACGAGCGAGGGCGAGAACGTGGTGGCTGGTTCGCTGGGTCTGACCCGCGGCGATAACGTGGTGATCGACGAATTGCACTACGAGTCGGAGTTCGTCCTCTACTCTGAACTGGCGAAGTCCACCGGGGTCGAATTGCGAATTGCCAAAGCCGTGGGCGGCGCGGTGACCGTGAAGGAACTCGAGCCCCTGGTGAACCGTCGCACCAAGCTCGTATCGGTGGCCTGGGTGTCGCACCAGAACGGCTACCGGCACGACCTGCGCTCGGTCGCGGACCTGGCGCGCGCCCACGGGGCGTTCTGCTACACCGACGGTATTCAGGCCGTGGGCATGTTCCCGGTGGACGTGAAAGCGGCCGGCGTGGATGCCATGGCCATTGGCACCTACAAGTGGGTGCTCGGCAGCTACGGCGTGGCGCCGTTCTACGTGAGCCGCGAAGCGCTCGTGCGCGTGCGCACCGACCGCTACGGCTGGCGCAACGCCGAGAAGCAGCTCGGCCCGGCCGACTTCCAGATCTACCAGTCGGCGAGGCGCTTCGACTACGCCACACCCGCGTTCGGGCCCATCTATCAGCTTGGCGCGGGACTCGACTACCTGGCGAAGGTTGGCGTGGATCGCATCGAGACGCACACGGTAGGACTCGCGCATCGCCTGCAGCGCGGGCTGCGCACGCTCGGTTTCGACGTGCTCACGCCCGACGGCAATCGCACGTCGATTGTGGCGTTCAAGGTCACGAAGGCCGCGGACGCCATCACGAAGCATCTTGCGGCCACCAACACGCTGGTGAGCCTGCGCGAGAACGGCACGCAGGTCCGTGTGTCGCCAGCGCTCTTCAACACCGACGCCGACATCGACCGGTTCCTCACGGTGGCCGAAAGCCTGACATAGAGGCCGTCCAAGCGGCCAGCAGCCGCTCGTCCCACCAGGCGCGCCGTCCGTCACATCGGTCACCCGCGGTGGCGCCGAC
>JANORI010000776.1:0-2421 GCA_031415235.1 Acidobacteriota bacterium
GGTCGAAATCACAGACCTCCTCCGTCGGGCTCCCGTGGGCCAGGCCGGGGCCGCCGAGGAGTACCTGCACGGTCAGGTCGTGCTCGTCACTGGCGCGGGCGGTTCGATCGGCAGCGAACTCTGCCGGCAGGTGTGCCGCGCTGGTGCCCGGTCGGTCGTCATGCTGGGACACGGGGAGAACAGCATCTACGAGGCCGAAGCGTTGCTGCGCTTGTCGTTTCCTAACGCCTCTGTGATCCCGGTGATTGCCGACGTGCGCGACCGGATCCGGATCGGCCGCGTGCTCGACCAATACCGTCCCGCGGTTGTCTTTCATGCCGCTGCGCACAAGCACGTGCCGCTGATGGAGGGGAATCCCGCCGAGGCCGTCTCGAACAACGTGCTGGGGACTCTCAACGTCGTCGACGCCGCCGCGGCGTGCGGCGCTGCTCGCTTCGTCCTCATCTCCACCGACAAGGCGGTGTTGCCCTCGAGCATCATGGGGGCCTCGAAGCGGATGGCGGAGATGATCGTTCGTGACGCAGCCGAACGGTTGCAACGGTCCTACGCAGTGGTCCGGTTCGGGAACGTCCTCGGGAGCCGCGGCAGCGTGGTGCCACGTTTCAAAGAGCAGATTGAGCGTGGCGGGCCGGTCACGATCACGCATCCGGAGATGACTCGATTCTTCATGACGATTCCAGAGGCGGTCCACCTGGTCATCCAGGCCGGTGGCCTCAGCCAGCAGGGCGAGCTCTTCGTGCTCAAGATGGGCAAGCCGGTTCGCATCACCGACCTGGCCGAGGACTTGATCCGCCTGTCTGGATTCGGCACGATCGAGATCCCGATCGTCTTCACCGGGCTTCGCCCGGGCGAGAAGCTGCACGAGCGCCTGTGGGAGGACGGCACGCAGGTGGAGTTGACGGCGAACCCCGACGTGTTGAAGGCCAGTGAGTCGTACCGTTTGTCGGCCGCCCAGCTGTCTTTGGCGGTCGAGCAACTGCGATGGGGGGCTGAGTCGAACGACGATCTCGCCATCAGGAAGGCGTTTGCCGCAGCCATTCCCACCTTTGCCCCGCCGGTCGAAGACGCCCGCTGATCTGGTCATCAGTCGCGAGCTGAGCGAAATCGCACTCAGCGTGCGCGCCGCCACAGGGCACGCGCCGACACCACGACGCCCCCCAGCCAACGGCTTGTCCACGGAAGTGTGCTCACCACCAACACGTACCACCAAGCCGTGTTGTTGAACTTGTTGACGATGACGGTCAGCGTCAGGGCAGTGGCGACTTGGCCGTATATCAGTAATCGTAGCGGGTCTGCTCGAGCTCCCCGGGCCCACGCATGGACGAGGCCGGCGACGAGCCCGATGAGGGCGGAGTAGACCAGCGCCCCCGCGACGCCGAAATCTCGCAGCGGGTAGTAGAGGAACGTGTAGGCATTGAACGAGAGCGCGATCAGCCCGGGGGCCGGCTGCGGATAGAGCTCGACGTAGTCGGGGATATCGGAAGGCAGGCTGACATTCAGCAGACCCGTTCGCTGCAGTAACCGGAGCACTGGGAAGAACGTGTGCGCCCCTTTGGCCGGTGGCGTCGGGTTGTCCAGCAGGTGGTCCAGGGCCGAGTACGACCCCGTCGCGTAGGCGTACATCACGGCCAGGCGCTGGCCGCTCCGACCCACGACCGGGAGCAGTCCCGACTCCTCAGCTGCCACCGCGCCCTGGCCGGGGACCCAGACCATTCCGGGCAGGCGAAGAAACAACCCGCGGTCGGAGGCCCCGCGCCACGCTTCGATGGCCAGAAAGCTGCCGACGAGGAGGACTGCGGCAGTGACGGCGACCAGACCGGCACGGCGCCCCGTCAGCGCCGGGCCCAGCCGATGCAGGATCATGAAGACCGACGTCAGCAGCAGTGAGAAGAACTGCGTGCGGTCGGTTGTGGCAAGGGTCGAGAGTCCGCACACCAGGGCGAGCCCGAGGAGCGGCCACGGCAGCCGCGTGCCGCCCAGCATCAGAGAGAGGCTGAGCAGGGGCGTCACGACGGCGAACAGTTGGGCGAACAGGAAGGCACTCGGGATGCGCTTCGTGAACAGCGCGAAGCGGAGCGCCTCGGCGTTCGCGAAGCCGCCCCGGCCAAGCACATCAATGACACTGGCCGCGTACCAGAGCGTGCCGGCAAGACCGATCATTCCGAATAGCATCACCCACGCGCGGGGATACTGAAGTCGCGGGGCACCCGGCGCCTGTATCGGCCGGCACAACCACATCGACACGCCGCTGGCCACGACGAGGCACATCACGGTGCCCGCGACCACCAGCGTGGTGAGGGAGTGCAGGGCCGGGTAGGGCAACAGCCTCAGGACGAACAGGCCGAGCGTTGCGCACCAGACCCCAAGGACGATCGCAGGCGGTGACGCGTAGTCTCCGGTGAGCCGCCGGCTGATGGCGGG
>JANORI010000777.1:0-3108 GCA_031415235.1 Acidobacteriota bacterium
CGGCCCTCGCAGGACCGCAAGCTGCACTTCAATCAGAACCTCGCGCTACGCGGCGGCTGGCGCCTGGGCGGGTCGGTGCTGGTGGAGTCGTTCGGCTACGACCCGTCACTGTTTCGCGACTACGTGGTGGCGCGGCCCACGGCGGGCGGCGGCGTGGCCTACGACCCCTACGTGGGCACGGCGCGACTGCCGAATCTCGACTACGTGTTGTCGTTCACCGTGCCGACGCGCAAGGGACTCACCGCCGACGGGCTGCTCGTGTGGGGCAAGGACGAGAACTTCTACGAGTGGTCGTCGGCCGACATCGTGTTCGCCAATGTCGGCGCCACGTGGCGGCCCACCGACCAGCTCCGCATCGAAGGCCGCTATCAGTTGCAGTCGTTCCAGCGGCGCACCGACGGCAGCTACGTCGGCATCCGGCGCATTCCGCGGCTCAGGATCGAGTATCAGGTGTCGCGTCCCATCTTCGTGCGCGTCATCGCCGAGCAGAACGGCAACTTCCAGGACACGCTGCGCGACGATT
This sequence comes from Acidobacteriota bacterium, assembly GCA_031415235.1. Taxonomy (GTDB): domain Bacteria; phylum Acidobacteriota; class Vicinamibacteria; order Vicinamibacterales; family UBA2999; genus CADEFD01. The sequence continues at coordinate 524 of JANORI010000777.1, forward strand.
CCCGCACCGGGCTGCCCATCTACCTGCGCGATGGCCTGGGCGGGTTCGTGCCGGCATCCCGCCAGGACACCAAGCGCGTGCGGCTCGACTGGCTGTTCTCGTATCAGCCCACGCCAGGCACCGTCTTCTTCGCCGGCTACGGCACGAGCATCGTGGAGCAGGAGACGCTGCTGCACGGCCGGCAGTCCTACCAGCGGCTCTCTGACGGATTCTTCGCCAAGATCAGTTATCTTTTCAGACTGTAGCGGTCCCCCCACCGCACTCGTCCGGTATCGGCCCCCTGCCGGTGCGTCACCGGGCGACCAGGCAATGTGACTTCTTACCCAACCGCCGGGTTCATATACTCCATGCTCATGGCCTCACCGCGCCTCGTTCTCCCGTCGACCCTTCTCGCCACCGTGTTCGCCGCCACACAGGCTCTGGCTCAGGCGCCGGCTGCCGCGCCCGCACCGCCTCCACCGCCGCCCGCGTGGACCGGCTCGATCGGTGCCGGCATGGCGCTCACGAGCGGCAACACCGACACCTCCACCGTGAACGTCAGCTACGACGTGCTGCGCGACTACGGCACCGACATCGTGTTCAAGTCCACCGGCCTCTACCTGCGGGGCAGCAGCGCGGGGGAGTCGAACGTGGACCGGTCGGGTGCCGAAGCACGTCTCGAATACAAGTTGTCGCCCCGTCTCGCGGCGTTCGGCCTCACCACCTACGCGCGCGACTCGTTCAAGGACATCGACTACCTGCTGGCGCCCACCACCGGGCTGAGCTACAAGGTGGTGGCGACCGAGCGCACGGAGTGGACGACCGACGGCAGCGTCGGCGTGGTCTTCGAGAAGAACACCGATCGCGATCTGAACACCGACGGCGCCCTGGTCGCCGGCGAGAAGTTCACGCACAAGTTCAACGGCACGACCAAGTTCGTGCATGCCGCGTCAGGCCTGTGGAAGATGCGGAATTTCGATGACGCCTTCTACACCTTCCAGGCCGGCCTCGTCACCGCCGTGGCGACACACCTCGACCTGAAGGCCGAGTTCTTGAACACCTACAAGGCCCGCCCCACCAATCCTGTGCTGAAGAAGAGCGATCAATCGATCGTGTTGTCCGTCGTCTACAAATACTGAGGAGGCTGAGATGTTGCAGGAATTCAAGGACTTCATCGTCAAGGGTAACGCGTTCGACCTCGCGGTCGGCGTGATCATCGGCGGCGTCTTCGGCGCCGTCGTCAACTCGCTGGTCGGCGACATCCTGATGCCGCCGATCGGCTCGATCCTGGGCGGCGCGGATTTCTCCAACATGTTCGCCACGCTGAAGGAGGGTGCCGCGGCCGGACCCTACGCGTCGCTGGCGGCGGCCAAGGCAGCAGGCGCCGTCACGCTGAACTACGGCGCCTTCATCAACACGATCGTGAACCTGGTGATCGTGGGCTTCGTGCTCTTCATGCTGGTCAAGGGCGTGAACACCGCGCGCAAGCCCGCGCCGGCACCGCCGGCCCCCACACCCGAGGAAGTCGTGCTTTTGCGCGAGATCCGCGACGCGCTGAAGAAGTAGCTCCGGTCCGGGCGCGGCAGCCTACCTGGCCGCCGTGCCCCGGTACATCACTTTGCCGCCGACAATCGTGTAGGCCACGCCGATAGCCGGAATCTCGGCTTCCGGCACCGTGAGCGGATTGTCGGTGAGCACGGTGATGTCGCCGAGCTTGCCCACGGCGAGCGACCCCTTCAGCGTCTCTTCCTTGGCCGCGTAGGCCGCGTTGTAGGTGTACGACTTCAGCGCCTCGGCGCGGCTCATGCGCTGGTCGGGGAAGAACGCGCCGTCCTTCGTCATGCGCGTGATGGAGGCGTGCAGGTTCGGCATCGGGTCGATGCGCTCGACCGGCACGTCGGTGCCGTTCGACACCACGGCACCTGACTGCATCAGCTTCTGCCACACGTAGCCGCCCTCGGCCACGCGCGCCTCGCCGAGGCGCGCCCGCACGTAGGGCGCATCCGAGGTGGCGTGGATGCCTTGCATCGAGGCGATCACGCCGAGCTGGCCGAAGCGCGGGATGTCAGCGGCGTTCAGGTGCTGCGCGTGCTCGATGCGCCACCGCCAGTCCTTCACCGCGGGGTTCGCCGCGAACGTGGCCTCGAAGATGTCGAGCGTCTCGCGGTTGGCACGATCGCCGATGGCGTGCACGGCCAGCTGCACGCCGTGCGTGGCGGCCAGACCGGCCAGCGCGCGCACCTCGTCGACCGGCGCCGTGTTGAGCCCGGTGCTCGTGGGCATGTCGCTGTAGGGCGCGAGCAACCAGGCACCGCGCGAGCCGATGGCACCGTCGATGGTCTTCTTGATGGCGGCGATGGTCAGGTGCTGGTTGGCCAGGCCGACCGCCTGGTATTGCGCCATCTTGGCGGCGATGTTCGCGTTGCTGTCGCGCACCATCTCCCACAGACGGATGCCGAGCGCGCCCTCGGCGGCGGCTTTCTTGATGACGTCGACCGTGGCGAAGCTCTCACCGGCGTCTTGAAACGAGGTGATGCCCTTCTCGAGGCTCGCCTGCACCGCCAGCTCGATCTGCTTGCGGGCGTCGGCGGCGCGTTCCTGGGGCG
>JANORI010000778.1:0-2465 GCA_031415235.1 Acidobacteriota bacterium
CTCGCCCTCTTCGACCAGTATCAGCGGCACCTCGCCACGTGCGATGCCGCCGTCGAGGCCCACCTGCAGCGCCTCACCGCCCCGGTCGCCGCCCCCACGGCGGCGCTGCCGCCACCGCGACGCCGCCAGAAACCGCGGGGCCATGAACCGCGGTGTGACCTGCGGACGCCGCGGCATCATCTGACCGGCGTCGATCGCTCGCAGATCGACGGCCTCGGTCCCTCCCATGCGCTCCGCCTCCGCTCGGACATCGGCACCGACATGTTGCGCTGGCCCAGCGACAAGCACGTTACGTCCTGGCTGACGCTCGCCCCCCAGAACACGATCTCCGGCGGGCGACTCCTCAGCAGCCGCACCCAGCCGTCCGCCAATCGCGCCGCCGCCATCTTGCGTCTCGCGGCGAGGAACCTCGGCCGCACGCAGACCGCCCTCGGCGCCTTCTCTCGCCGCTTGGCGTTTCGCGTCGGCAAGGCCAAGGCGATCACGGCCACCGCCCGCACGCTCGCCATCCTCGTCTATCGGACGTGGAAAGACGGGCTCGTCTACGCCGACCCAGGGGCGGACGTCTCCGACGCGGAGCACCGCACGCACGTGGTCCGACGGTTACGCCAGCGTGCCGCCAACCTCGGCGTCGAACTCGTCAATCGCGCGACTGGCGAGCTTGTCGAGGGGTCAGTTTCTTAGGAGACCGCTCATTTCGTGACGCCGATCGTTTCAAGGCACAGCGTGCGCAGCCATGCCTCGCCTTCGAGCCCAGGCCGCAGCACGTCACACCGCAGAAACGCCATAATCGGTGGGGATCTCGCCAGCATTGGGCCGATCTGCGCAGGTGAGCCAGGCATCGTCGGGTCGATGCGCAGTTGACCGATGACACGAGCCCCACCGGTGCGATCGACCTCATCGACGAACACGACATTGTCGCCGCGCAGTTCGGTTCGGATGCCTTGGATGTGCACTACGCCCTCGCGAGCGTCGTACTTCTGCGAGAGCTTGATGACGCCGCGGACAAGTACCTGCTCGACGCCGTTGTCTACGAACCCGGACGGCTGCCGACGGAACCGGCCTGGTTGCCCGCGCCAGAGAATCAGGAGCGCCAGCCGGTTCTCGCGCACAACCCACGTCGCTTCCACTGAGGGCGACAGCAAGGCGTGGAGCGTGCCGACATCCCGCCACGTCGCAAGGCTCGGGTTCGTCGCCGGCTGTCCGACGACGGGACGCGGTGCGGCCGCAGCGATCGCAGCGCCGCTCAGGAGCCAGACGGCAAGACGTGGCGATCGACCGAGCCGCAACGTGTGCATGCGTCTACCTTGTCATGGTGGTTCGTATTGGTCGGTCTAACGGTCGGCGCTCAACCGCGGCGCCGTTCCGGACAACCTCGAATGAGCCAAGCACTCACACGGCGCCGTCGGGTGCAGCGCCTGTTAGGCGGCGCTGCTCCTCGAAGCAGCTCTCACTTTACTGCTCCGAGCACAACCCGCCACCCTCGCGCACTCGGTTCATCCGGCAACCAGCTCGCCTCCAGCTTCGAACCTGTGAACGTGTTGTACGGCGCAACCTCGCCGGTCCGATGATTCCCCATCCAGGCAGACCCGTCGTTAACGACAGCTAGCGTCGCGCCCTCCGGCGACAGGCGCTGACGAACGACAGCTGTGATCCAGGGAATCATGAGCGCGTTCGCCTTCTCGACGTCCTTCTCATCGCCGTGCGTTGCGTCAGGTTCGACGGCAAACGTCCAGGGTGCGCCAAGTGAACGTCCCGTCTTCCACAAGGTCTCGGCGGTACGCGGAGACGCCGTCTTATCTTGCCCTCCAGCGAGGAACAACGCCGGAATCTTGCTCACGACGTTGACATCTCCTCCAACCGGCCCGGAATGGTATCGCACGAACGCGAGTACGCGCCCTGGGTGCAGGCCGGCCAAGATGGAAGCCACTCCACCGCCGCCCGAATGTCCCCAGAGGACGAGTGGCGCCTCACTCAACTCCGGATGCCCAGACTCCTCAGCAAAGCGCTGCAACAGACTTAGGAGGGCCTCGGAGCCGCCGTTGACCCAGCTGACGCTCGCCAAGGCAGACCCACCGGGAATCGGATCGATGCTGCTGCTGAAACGCACGCTGAGCAAGGCTGATTCGAGTGACTCTGCCAGTCTTCTCCACACTGGAGAGTCAGGGATGGAGAAGCCCAAACCGTACCTGATAACGACAATGACCGTACGGACGCGGCTGAGTTTCCGTGGCACGAAGAGCAATCCTTCGGCTTTCGTGTCTCTCGGAAGAAGATTGACGGCCGCCGCGAACTCCAGGCCACGTACCTCGTCGGCAGCCTTCGCAAGCTCACCATCTGGAACGCGCTTCGCCGTGAATTGGCGCGGCGCCAACGGGCCAAATATCTGATCAACAGCGCCGTTATCGAGCCCGCCGTTCCGAACGCGTTTCTCCCAGTCGAGAGTGATTGCATCACCGTTGATC